>CAXTWJ010000268.1:0-4130 GCA_964247925.1 uncultured Sphingomonas sp. | reverse complement strand
ACGTCAAGCCGCTGTTCGTGCTGTTCGACAGCTGCTGGGATCCCGATCCCAAGGCGGGACCGCAGCATCCGCCCATCCCCGGCGTCCACAACTCCGGCTGGGTGCAGGCGCCGGGCGCCGCACGGCTGGCGGACCGGGCCGGCTATCCCCGGCTGATGGCCTATGTAAAGGACGTGGTCGGAACTTTCCGGAACGACCGGCGCATCCTGGGCTGGGACGTGTGGAACGAGCCGGACAATGATGGCGGCGGCAACTACACGCCGACGCCCGACAAGAAGAAGCTGGTCGCCGGGCTGCTGGGCGACGTGTTCGCCGCCGCGCGCTCCGTCGATCCAATGCAGCCGCTGACATCGGGGGTGTGGCTGGGTGATCACTGGGACCGACCGGACGCGCTCAACCCGGTGCAGCGCATCCAGCTCGCCCAGTCGGACGTGCTGAGCTTCCACGACTATAACTGGCCTGAGCAGTTCGACCGTCGCGCGCGGCAGATGCTGAGCTATGGCCGGCCGGTGCTGTGCACCGAATACATGGCGCGGGGCAACGGCTCGACCTTCGACGGCTCGCTGCCGATCGGCAAGCGGTACAACATCGCCATGATCAACTGGGGGTTCGTGGACGGCAAGACGCAGACGCGGCTGCCGTGGGACTCGTGGGACAAGCCATACACGAAGAGTGAGCCGCCGATCTGGTTCCACGAGGTGTTCCGCGCCGATGGCACGCCATACCGCCAGGCGGAAACCGACCTGATCCGCCGCCTCGCCACCTCGCCCAAGGGCGTGGTGCCGCCCACGCCAGCGCAGACGGCGGCGAACTGAGGCAAGGGTGACGCGCGCGTTCGCCGGCGCTAGCGGGAGGGCATGATCGACCCCGCGCTCCGCACCGCCGCTCTGGAATCCAAGGCCTGGCCGTTCGAGGAGGCGCGCAAGCTGCTCGCGCGGTGGCCCGACGGCAAGCCTGGCGGTGCACCGATCGTGTTCGAGACCGGCTACGGCCCCTCGGGCCTGCCGCATATCGGCACGTTCAACGAGGTGCTCAGGACCACCATGGTCCGGCGCGCCTTCGCGACCCTGTCCGACCAGCCCACGCGGCTGGTCGCGTTCTCCGACGACATGGACGGGCTGCGCAAGGTGCCCGACAACGTGCCCAACGGCGCGATGCTCGCCGAGCACTTGGGCAAGCCGCTGTCCCGCATCCCCGACCCGTTCGGGACGCATGACAGCTTCGCCGCGCACAACAACGCGCGGCTGCGCGCCTTCCTGGACCAATACGGCTTCGATTACGAGTTCGCTTCGGCGACCGACTATTATGCGTCGGGCCGTTTCGACGAGGGTGTGCGTGGCGTGCTGCGGCAGTTCGACGCGATCCAGGGTGTGATGCTGCCGACGCTGCGCGCGGAGCGGCGCGCGACCTATTCGCCCGTGCTGCCGATCTCGCCCACCACCGGCATCGTGCTGCAGGTGCCGGTCGAGGTGGTCGATGCGGACGCCGGGCTGATCGCCTTCGACGATGGCGGGCGGCGGGTCGAGCAATCGGCGCTGGGCGGTCGGGCCAAGCTGCAGTGGAAGGTCGATTGGGCGATGCGCTGGGTGGCGCTGGGCGTCGATTACGAGATGTACGGCAAGGACCTGATCGATTCGGGCATCCAGTCCGGCCGCATCGCGCGCGTGCTGGGCGGGCGCCCGCCCGAGGCGCTGGTCTATGAAATGTTCCTGGACGAGGCGGGCGAGAAGATCTCCAAGTCCAAGGGCAACGGCCTCGGCCTAGAACAGTGGCTCGATTATGGCCCGCAGGAGTCGGTCGCGTTCTTCGCCTATCGCGAGCCGAAAAAGGCCAAGCAGCTGCATCGCGGCCTGATCCCGCGCGCGATTGACGATTATTGGCAGTCCCGCGCCGCCTATCCCGGGCAGGAGCTGAAGGAGCGGCTGGGCAACCCCGTCCACCACATCCACGATGGCGCGCCGCCCGCGGGCGAGCTGCCCGTCACCTTCGGGCTGCTGCTCAACCTGGTCGGCGTGCTGGGCGAGGCGACGCGCGAGCAGGTCTGGGGCTACCTGGCCAACTACGTCCCGGACGCCGGCGCCGACCGCTATCCCGAGCTCGACCGGCTGATCGACCACGCGCTCGCCTATGCCCGCGACGTGGTCGCGCCGACGCTCCACCGGCGCGCGCCCGACGGACGCGAAGCGGAGGCACTGCGGCGGCTCGACGACGGGCTCGCCACGCTGGCGCCCGGCACCGGGGCGGAGGACATCCAGACGCTGGTGTATGAAACGGGCAAGGCCGTGTTCGGCAAGGAAGCCTTACGCGACTGGTTCCGCGCGCTGTATGAGACGCTGCTCGGCAGCAGCCAGGGGCCGCGCATGGGCAGCTTCGTCGCGCTGTACGGAATCGCGAACACGCGCGCGCTGATCGCGGACGCGCTGGCCCGCGCGTGAGGCGATTCTTCGACCCGCGCCAGCTCGCGCACGCGCCCGCGCTCGAGATGCACAATGGCGGCTTCACCGCCTATGCGGAAGTGCCCACGCGCGCGACGACCATGCTGGACGCGATCGGCGGGGCGGAGCGGCCGGCGGATCGTGGGGTCGCGCCGATCGAGGCGGTGCATACGCCGGAGTATCTCGCCTTTCTGCGCGAGGCGCCGGCGATGTGGCGCGCGGCGGGACGGCCGGGCGACGCGCTGCCCTATGCCTTCCCTGTGGTCGGCCGACGACCGCTCAGGCTCGACCGCGTCGATGCGCTGCTGGGCCGGTTCAGCTTCGACGCGACCACGCCGATCACGCCCGCGACGTGGGACGCGGCCTATTGGAACGCGCAGACCGCGCTCGCCGCGACGCACGCGGTGCTGGACGGCGAGCGGGCCGCCTTCGCGCTGTGCCGCCCGCCGGGCCATCACGCCGGCGCCGATTACTGCGGCGGCTATTGCCACCTGAACGTCGCGGCGATCGCGGCCCAAAGCGCCTTGGACTCGGCCTGCGATGCCAAGATCGAGCGGATTGCGATCCTCGACATCGACTATCACCATGGCAACGGCACACAGGACATCTTCTGGACGCGCGGCGACGTGTTCTATGCGTCCGTCCATGCCGACCCGGCGACCGACTATCCTTTTTACTGGGGCCATGCCGACGAGCGCGGGGCCTGGGACGGCGAGGGCTCCACGCTCAATCTGCCGCTGCCGCACGGCACGACGCTCGACGCGTTCCGCCGCGCGCAGGCGACGGCGCTGGACGCGATCGCCCGCTTCGCCCCCGGGCTGCTCGTCGTCAGCTTCGGCGCGGACACGTGGGAGGGCGACCCGATCAGCCACTTCGCGCTCGCCACCGCCGACTACGCCGTGATGGCGCGCGATATCGCCCGGTGCGGCTGGCCGACGGCGATCGTCATGGAGGGCGGTTATGCGGTGGCGGCGCTCGGCGCCAACGTGGCCAGCTTCCTGAGCGGTTTCTGACGGCCACGCCCGCGGCTCGCCCGCGTACCGGCGCCTGACGCTGGCCCTGCCGCTCGCGCGTTTCTCGACCTTGTCGCTGCTCTACGCCGTCCAGCCGCTGCAGCCGCTGCTGGCGGGAAAATACCAGCTGGGGACGGGCGCGGCCTCTGGCGGTCGCAATCCTGATCGCCGGTGCCTGGTCGTACCGGGTCGGGCGACGGCCGCTGATGCTCGTGGGCATGATGGCCGGCGCCGGACCCACGCTGCTTGCCGCGGTCGCGCCGGGTTGCTGCTTGCCGCGGTCGCGCCGGGTTGGGGGCGGCTGCTCGCGTTGGGCGTGTTCCGGCATGGCCGGGCGGCTGGGCGCGAGCCTGCTCGCCGACCTCTGCGGCTGGCGCGGGGCGCTGACGGCGGCGCGGCGCTGGCGCTCGTGGTCCGGGGCATCGGCGTGCTCACCGTCGGCTTCCTCGGCCCGCACGTGATCGCCAGCGCCTGGGTCGGGCGCCGCGCCGGCGCCGCGCGGGGACAGGCAGCCGCGTGATACCTGTTCTTCTACCATGCGGGGTCCGGCGTGCTCGGTCCGGCGGGCGGGGTGGCATGGGCGCGCGGCGGCTTGGCGGGCGTGATGAGCTGGTGCCTGCTGCTCGGCGCGCTGGCGGCCGCGGGCGTCGCGACCAGCCCGGAGATCGGGCGCGCGGTGGTG
>CAXTWJ010000267.1:873-4161 GCA_964247925.1 uncultured Sphingomonas sp. | reverse complement strand
GAATAGGGGTGGGTATCGGCGCGCCAGCACCGACGGCGGCGCCCAAATCGAGCGTTCAACCGCGACTGACGCAGCGCACCCACGCCCAACCCCTCCCTTCCAGGGAGGGGAGCGCGAAAGCACCGCACGCGCACGCCACCCTTGACGCGTCGTGGGATCGCCGCCTGTCGCGCGGCCTCGCCCAGCCCGATTCGTCGCTCGACCTTCACGGTCACACGCTCGGCTCCGCCCCCGCGCTGCTCGACACCCGCCTTGAACGCGCGCTGGCACGCGGCGCCCGCGTCCTGCTGCTGGTCACCGGCAAGCCTCCCCGCCCCGACAGCGAACGCCCCCACGCGCGTGGCGCGATCCGATCGGCGGTCGCGGATTGGCTGGCGCAATCGCGCTTCGCCGACCGCATCGCGGCGGTAAGGAACGCCCATCCAAAACATGGCGGGGCGGGCGCGTTGTATATCGTGCTGCGGCGGTAAGGTTCAGGGCGTTGGCTATCCTCCCCCGCCAAGGGAGAGGTTCACGGTTGCGCCACCCGCCGCAACACCGCCGCATACACGTCCGTCAGCGCCCGTACGTCCGCGGCCGCGACCGCCTCATCGACTTGGTGCATCGTCGCGTTGAGGAGGCCCAGCTCCACCACCGGGCAGACCGCGTGGAGGAAGCGCGCGTCCGACGTGCCGCCGCTGGTGGACAGCTCGGCCGCGACGCCGGTCACCTCCGCCACCGCCTCGCTCACCAGCGTTGCGAGCGGGCCGGGGCCGGTGAGGAACGCCTCGCCCGACAGGCGCGAGGTCACTTGCGCCTCGGGCGCGTGTTCGTGGACGATGGCGGTCAGCCGGTCGATCAGGTCCTGCCCACGATGCAGATCGTTGAACCGGCACGACAGCCGCGCTTTCGCTCGGGGCGGAATGACGTTGGTGGTCGGGTTGCCGACCTCCAGGTCGGTGAACTCGATATTGGACGCCTGGAACCAGTCGGTGCCCTCGTCCAGCACCAGCGCGTCGATCGCGGCGAGCGCGCGAACCAGTTTGGGGACCGGGTTGTCGGCCAGATGCGGGTAGGCGACATGGCCCTGCACGCCCGGCACGTCGATCCACAGGTACAGCGAGCCGCGCCGCCCGACCTTGATCGTATCGCCCAGCCGCTTCGTCGAGGTCGGCTCGCCCACGAGGCACATCGCCGGCCGGATGCCTTGCTCCGCCATGCGCGTGATCAGCGCGCGGGTGCCGTGGAGCGCCGGACCTTCCTCGTCGCCGGTGATCAGCAGTGCGGTATGCCCGTTCTGCTCGGCACAGGCCGCGATAAAGGCGGCGACCGCGCCCTTCATATCGGCCGCGCCGCGCCCGTGGATCATGTCGCCCCGGATCGCGCCGTCCCACGGCGTCCCCGTCCAGCCCTCACCCGGCGGCACGACATCGACATGGCCCGCGAACGCCAACCGCGGGCCGTCACCGGGGCGCACCGCCAGCAGGGTCTCGACCGGCCGCGCCGGCGGCGCGCCGGTCGTGAACCGGTCGACCGCGAACCCGAGCGGGGTCAGCGCCGCCTCCAGCACGTCGAACACGGGCCCACGCGCCGGCGTGACGGACGGACACGCGATCAGCGCTTGCAGCAAGGCGACGGGGTCGATCATGGTCGAGGGGTCAGTCATGGGAGAGGTGCATTGCCCAAGCTCGACCTGGACGCAACGCCGGCCACCAACGCGACCGGATATCCCGCGCCGTTCGACGCGCCGGTGCAGGGGCGCTGGTATCACCGGCTCGCCCGGCTGGGCGGGCTGACCGACTTCGGCGCGAGCCTCGTCACGCTCAGGCCGGGCGCCTGGTCGTCTCAGCGGCACTGGCACATCGGCGAGGACGAGCTGGTGGTGATGATCGCCGGCGAGGCGGTGCTGGTCGATGACAACGGCGAGCAGCCGATGCGCGCCGGCGATGTCGCTGCTTTTCCCAAGAACGATGGCAATGGCCACCATCTGCAGAACCGGAGCGATCGCGACTGCGTGTTCGTCGCGGTCGGTGGGGGAAAGCCGCTCGGCGGCGCTTATGCCGACATCGACATGCTGTTCACCGCCGACGGGCGCTACACGCGCAAGGACGGCAGCGACTACGGGACCGGTCGGGTCTAGCCGGCGACCGGCTGCTCATACTGCTCGATCACCCATTCCTCCTCCTGCGCCTCGGCGATCCACCGCTGCATCCAGGGGTGCTGCACCATCGTGCGGACATACGCTTCGGCGAAGCGGGCGACGGGCAGTTGATAGGACAGGATGCGCGTCACCACGGGCGCGAACATGATGTCGGCGGCCCCGAACGCGCCGAACAGATAATCGCCGTCGCCGCCGAACCGCGCGCGCGCCTGCGCCCAGAGCTGCATCAGCCGCAGCAGCTCGGCGACCACGTCGTCGTCGGGGCGCTTGCCCTCGAACAGCTGGCGCACGTTCATGGGGTGCTTGCGCCTGAGCGCGGGGAAGGACGAGTGCATCTCCGCCGCCATCGATCGCGCCATCGCGCGCGCGGCATCGTCCGCGGGCCAGAAGCGGTCGCGCCCGGTCTTGTCGGCGAGATATTCGATGATCGCGAGCGAGTCCCACACGACGATGTCGTCGCCGTCCCACAGCACCGGCACCTTGCCCGACGACGGCGCGAACTCGTCGCCCTCGCGCCGCCGGTCCCAGTCGGCATCGTAGAGGGGCACCACGACCTCCTCGAACGGCAGCCCCGACTGCTTGCACGCCAGCCAGCCGCGCAAGGACCAGGACGAATAGGCCTTGTTGCCGATGATCAGTTTCATGGACGTGCGCCTATCCGCTATTCGTGCGGTTGCCCACCCGACTTCCATTTCGGCGCGTCCAACTCGCCGATCCCCTCCGAGCCATAGGCGACGAACAGGATGCCGCGCCGCAGCCGTTTCCCCCCGGCCAGCACGCCCGCCTGCTTCAGCACCGCGGTCGTCCCCGCCGCGTCATCGTTGGCGCTGTGCATGACGGTGCCGTCCGACTCGATCCCCAGATGGTCCAGATGCGCAGTCAGGAGCAGCAGCGGCGCGTCGGGGTCGGTGCCGGGCAGATAGCCGATCGCACTGGTCGTGACCGTCCGTTCCTCCGCGAATGGCACGGACGCATTCACCTGCGCGCCCGCCCGGATCGTCGCCAGCGCGGCGGCGGGGAGCAGCGCGATCGTCGGCCGCGTCCGGGTGGGCGCATCCGCGAGCCGGACCGGCAGGCGCGCGGTCCCGCCGGCCGCGACCGCACTGGTCCGCGCCGCCGGGCTGTCGGGCAGCAGCATCAGCCTGGCG
>CAXTWJ010000267.1:0-863 GCA_964247925.1 uncultured Sphingomonas sp. | reverse complement strand
CGTGAACACGACCACCTCGGCATGGGCGGGCAGCTGCTTCAAGTCGCTCACCACCATCGCGCGGCCGCCTGCCGCGCCGCCGTCGCCGCGCAGCACCGCCATGCCCGGGACGGCCACGCCGTCCACCGTCAGCCCCGGCCCGCCAGCGTGTCGCCCGCCAGGAACTGCTGGTGCGCGCGCAGCCATCGCTCGCTCACCTGCGGGTCACGCGCGAGCGCGGGCGAGGCGAGGGCCAGCGCGAGCAGCACGCCGGCACGGATGGTCATGGTCGTTCACCCCTGTCGGAGGCGAGCGCAGCTGCGATCAGCCGATCGCGTCCAGCACCGCTGCACGCAGCTCGGGGATGCCCAGCCCGCCCTCGCTCGACGTGGCGATGATGTCGGGATGCGCGGCGGGATGCTGGCGCGCCTCGGTGGCAGTCTGATCGGCGACCGCGGCGAGCTCGGTCGCCTTGATCTTGTCGGCCTTGGTCAGGACCAGCCGATAGCCGACCGCGGCCTTGTCGAGCATCGCCAGGATCTCGCGATCGACCTCCTTGATGCCGTGGCGTGCGTCGATCAGCACCAGCGCGCGCTTGAGCGCCTGACGCCCGCGCAGGTAATCGTTCACCAGAAAGCGCCACTGTTTCACGACGGCCGGGGGCGCCTTGGCGAAACCATAGCCGGGCATATCGACCAGCCGCAGCCGGAGCGGCTCGCCGACGTCGAAGAAGTTGAGCTCCTGCGTCCGCCCCGGCGTGTTGGACGTGCGCGCGAGGCCATTGCGGTTGGTCAGCGCGTTCAGCAGCGACGACTTGCCGACGTTCGATCGCCCCGCGAAGGCCACCTCGGGCACGACCGCGTCGGGCAGATGCTGCAAGCCGG
>CAXTWJ010000266.1:0-4170 GCA_964247925.1 uncultured Sphingomonas sp. | reverse complement strand
CGCTGCTGCTCGCCTCGCCCTTCTTCGGCGGCGCGGGCAATGGCTGGACGCTGTACGCGCCGCTCTCCACCTATGGCGAGCCCGGGCCCTCCACCGACATGGCGATCCTGTCGCTGCATCTCGCGGGCGCCAGCTCGATCCTGGGCGCGATCAACTTCATCACCACCATCTTCAACATGCGCGCGCCGGGCATGACGCTGCACAAGATGCCGCTGTTCGTGTGGTCGGTGCTGGTCACCGCCTTCCTGCTGCTGCTGGCGCTGCCGGTGCTGGCGGCCGCGATCACCATGCTGCTCACCGACCGCAACTTCGGCACCACCTTCTTC
Organism: uncultured Sphingomonas sp.; assembly: GCA_964247925.1. Classification (GTDB taxonomy): domain Bacteria; phylum Pseudomonadota; class Alphaproteobacteria; order Sphingomonadales; family Sphingomonadaceae; genus Sphingomonas. The sequence continues at coordinate 3,844 of CAXTWJ010000266.1, read as the reverse complement.
GACCCCGCCGGCGGTGGCGACCCGATCCTGTACCAGCATCTGTTCTGGTTTTTCGGCCATCCCGAAGTGTACATCATGATCCTGCCGGGCTTCGGCATCGTCAGCCAGGTGATCGCGACGTTCAGCCGCAAGCCCGTCTTCGGCTATCTCGGCATGGCCTATGCCATGGTCGCGATCGGCGTGGTCGGCTTCGTCGTGTGGGCGCACCACATGTTCACCACGGGCCTGTCCGTGAACACGAAGATGTACTTCACCGCCGCCACCATGGTGATCGCGGTGCCGACCGGCATCAAGATCTTCTCCTGGATCGCGACGATGTGGGGCGGCTCCATGTCGCTCAAGACGCCGATGGTCTGGGCGATCGGCTTCATTTTCATGTTCACCGTTGGTGGGGTGACCGGCGTCGTGCTCGCCAATGGCGGCATCGACGACTATATGCAGGACACTTACTACGTCGTCGCGCACTTCCATTATGTGCTGTCGCTGGGCGCCGTGTTCTCGCTGTTCGCGGGCTTCTATTACTGGTTCCCGAAAATGTCGGGGCGCATGTATTCCGAAGTCCTCGGCCAGGCGCACTTCTGGGTGTTCTTCGTCGGCGTCAACGTCCTGTTCTTCCCCATGCACTTCCTGGGGCTGCAGGGGATGCCGCGCCGCTACCCGGACTATCCGGACGCCTTCGCGCACTACAACTATATCGCCTCGATCGGTTACATGATCATGGCGGCGGGTATGGCGATCTTCTTCGTCAACATCCTCTACTCGCTGTTCGCGGGCAAGCCGGCCGGCGACAATCCCTGGGGGGAGGGCGCGACGACGCTGGAGTGGACGCTCTCCTCGCCGCCGCCCTACCACCAGTTCGAGACGCTGCCCGTCATCGATGGTGGCGACAGCGCCCACTGAGCCGGACTGAACGGCGAACAGGCACGCCCCGGAGGAAACTGCGGGGCGTTGCTGTTTGGGCAACCCATGTTGCGCGGGCGCGAGATCGCCCGAACCAATCGCCCGCGCGACGGTTGGTCCGGCGATACTCGACAGGAGACCTCTCCCATGGGCCAAGACGCGCAAGGCCGTCCGTTCGCCATCCTGCTCGCGCTGGTCGCGGCATCGCTGATCCTGGTGATCGTCGGCTTCGTGCTGCGCGGGCGCGGGCGCTGGCGCTTGGCTGGGCGGTGCTGTGCATCGTGCCGCTGTTCGGCGCCGGCGCACTGATGTTCGTTCACCACGCGGTCGATGAGGCGACGGGCAAGACCCGGCCGGGCGTCAACAGCGATCCGGCGCACGATGCGCCCGTGCGCTGATCGCGCGCAGGATATGTCGCGCGTTCAGCAACATGGATGATGGCGCCCACTTACCTAGCCATGCTATCGACGATAGGGTGAGCACCGCCATCCCCCATGATTACCCGGTCGGCATCGACCCGGCCGATATCGACTTCATGGGGCACGTCAATAACGCCAGCTATCTGAAATGGGTACAGGCGGCGGTGATCAGTCACTGGCAGCGCATCGCGCCGCCCGAGGCGGTGGCCGCACACCTATGGGTCGCGCTCAAGCACGAGATCACCTATCGCAAGCCGACCTTCCTCGGCGACGACGTGATCGCCACCGTGCTGCTGGAGAAGGTCCAGGGCGCCCGCGCGTTCTACGAGACGATCATCCGGCGCGGCGACGATGTGCTGGCCGAGATCAAGTCCAGCTGGTGCAGCCTCGACGCCGAGACGCTCCGCCCCGCGCGCCTCGCCAAGGGCGTGGTCGACCGGTTCTTTCCGTGCGAACCGCCGGCCAGTTGACGGTCACGGCTCACTCTCGGGCGACAACAGCTTGCCCGCCAGCGTGCGTGCCAGCGTAACGGGGTCGCGGCCCCGGCCATAGCCGTAGTCGGCTGCTTCCACCTTGCTGCAATGCCGCTCGCCCGCGAATAGGCCACAGCGGCCGGTTGGGGTCAGCGCCGCCATTGTCGACGCGCCCTCTCCCGCAGCATGGGTCGGGTTCGCCGGCTCGCGCTCGCGCCGCAGCGGGAGCCGATAGCGGTCGTCTCGTCCGCCGCAGACGACCACCTCGTCGCCCGTCCCGCGGCATGGCTCTTCGGGGTTCGCGGTGACACGCATCCGCAGCGGGACGGACAGCCCGCCCGAGGCCGCTGCCTGCATCGCGATCACCATCAGCACCCCCATCGCGCGCTCCTGCCCGTTACAGGCGTGCGTGGGCGTGCTTTGTGGCGACAGCACGGCCGCGTTCTACCTCTCCAGAGTAGCTGGACCAACCCCGCCGCTTCGCTATGAGCGACCCCGATGGCCCGCGCGGACCCCACTCGCCTGCCCTGGGTGCAGGTCGCCCCCGGCGCGCCATATTTCATCGACGAGACCGGCCATTCCTGGACCCCGATCGGGCACAATGACGCGATTGAGTGGGACAATCTGAACGGGCTGTTCCGCCGCCGCGACCTTGCCGGCGTCGAGGCGCACCTGCGGATGCTGGTCGAGCACGGCGTTACCGTGCTGCGGCTGATGGTCGAGTACGCCCAGTACCGCCACCGCTACCTCGAGCGCCCCGCCGGCACCTTCGTGCCCGCGATGTTGCAGCTGTGGGACGACCTGTTCGCGATCTGCGAGCGCGTCGGCCTGCGCATCCTGCTCACCCCCGTCGACACGTTCTGGATGTGGCTGAAATGGCGCCATCATCCGTGGAACGTCGCCAATGGCGGGTCGCTCAAGGCCATGAACGAAGTGCTGCTCTGCCCCGCCACGCGCGAGGTGATCAAGGCGCGCCTGACCTTCATGGTGACGCGCTGGGGCGGCTCGGGCGCGCTGTTCGCCTGGGATCTGTGGAACGAGATCCACCCGGCGCAGGCGGGCGACTCGGTGGACTGCTTCGGCGCTTTCATCGCCGACCTGTCCGGCCATGTGCGCGGCCTCGAACGCCGGCTCTTTGGCCGCTCCCATCCGCAGACCGTGTCGCTGTTCGGCCCGGAGCTGTGGTGGCGGCCCGAGTTCGATCTGGCCACGCCGATCTTCCGCCACCCCGACCTCGATTTCGCGACCATCCACATCTATCGCGAGCGATCGATCGACGATCCGCGCGACACGGTCGCGCCCGCGGTCGCGATGGGCCGGATCGTGCGCGACTGCCTGCGCGAGATCACTGATGGCCGCCCGTTCCTCGACACCGAGCACGGGCCGATCCACCGCTTCAAGGACAAGAAGAAACAGCTTCCGCAAGCCTTCGACGACGAGTATTTCCGCCACATGGCGTGGGCGCATCTGGCGAGCGGCGGCGCCGGCGGCGGGATGCGCTGGCCCAACCGCAACCCGCACGTCCTGACGCCGGGGATGCATCGCGCGCAGGCGAGCATTGCCGGCTTCCTGCCGCTGATCGACTGGGCGGGCTTCCAGCGCCGCAACCTCAACGGCGCGATTGGTGCTACGGGCTTCCACCGCTTCGGCTGCGGCGACGCGCATCAGGCCGTGGTCTGGCTGCTGCGCCGCCGGGGTCTGGTCGAAGGTCGCCTCCCCACCGACCTCAAGCCGCTCACCCCCACTATCACCGTCCCCGGCCTAGCGGACGGCGACTACCGCATCACCGCCTGGAATACCGCCGCCGGCACATCTGCGGGCGAGCAGGTCGCGACGTCGGCGAATGGCAAGCTCCGCTTCACCGCCCCGATCGGCCCCGACCGCGCCTTCGCGATCGGGTGGGTTGGTCAGACACCCCCGTCACCCCCGCCTTGAGCCGGGGTCCAACGCGGTCCGAGGGCCCACGCTGCCAAGTCTCGTGATGCCGGCCACCGGGTTGGATGCCGGGTCAAGCCCGGCATGACGATGTGCATCCCTCGCCCGACACTTCCC
>CAXTWJ010000265.1:0-4171 GCA_964247925.1 uncultured Sphingomonas sp. | reverse complement strand
ACGACCTTGATGTCCGACGGTTTGTAGCCGCCCATCTCCCAATGCATCAGCCCGACCGTGTCGTTGGCGCCCTCGCGATAATAATCGAGGCCCTGGACAAGGCTGGAGGCGCAGTTGCCGATGCCGACGACGGCGACGCGGATGCTGGACATTCCCGGGATATTCCTATGCGACAAGGGTCGGGCGATCGCCCGTGGACGGCGCGGGATGCGCGGTGAAATGCTCTTCGACGCGGCGATGCCAGACCAGGCCGATGACCGCCACGGCGGTCAGGGGGCCGATCTCGAACCACCAGAACAGGGTGGGACGGCCGAGCAGGCAGGCGGCGAAGATGGCGAGCACGCGCGTGTTGGCGGACAACAGCGCCGCCCAGCGCAGCGCCGGGACGGCGCGCTCGCCATAGTCGGCGCCGAAGCGGCGCGGGTGCGGGCTGGCCGCCAGCGCGCGCTCGAACGGGCGGGCGATCCGGTCGATGCTGCCGGCCAGCGCGTCATAGGCACGGACCAGCGGGTTGGCGGATGGCGCGGGCTGGCCGCCCAGAGCCTCGCCGCGCAGCCGGCGGTGGAAGCGATAGCGCTCGCCCTCGTACAACGCGGACTGGGCGATGTGGGCGGCACCGGCGATCACCGCCAGCGTCCAGCCGTGCGCGGTGCCGATCGACAGCGCGAGCGTGACATAGATCAGGATAAAGATGACGTGGTCGCATACGCCGTCGAGAAAGCGGCCGAACGCGCTGGCGGTGTTCGTGGCGCGCGCGATCTTGCCGTCCAGCCCGTCGGCCACGAGCCAGCAGGCCGACAGGACCAGTCCGATCAGCGCGAACGCCGGCTCGTCCCAGCGCGCATAGGCGATCGCGGCGCCGATCCCGAACCCGAGGCCGGTCAAAGACACGGCATTGGCGGGCACGCCCCAGCGCAGCGCGGGCCGGAGCAGGGCTTGAGCCAGGGGATGAATGATCCATCGGTTCGACGGATCCTCGATCCGGCGATCGCGCGATCCATCCGGAGGAGGCGTTGTCATCAGGCCTTCACAATGCGCCCGGCGAGGCCGTTTTGCAAGCTGGGGTTGATCCTGTCGACCGCCCGTGGCGTTCAGGGCACATGCGCGGCGAGCTCGTCCAGCCAGACCCGCGCGGTGCCGTCGGACGGCGCGCGCCAGTCCCCGCGCGGGCTGATCGCGCCGCCGGCGGACACCTTGGGGCCGTTCGGCAGCGTCGAACGCTTGAACTGGGTGAAGCCGAAAAAGCGGTACAGGAATCGTTCCAGCCACAGCCTGATCGTCGGCAGATCGTAGGCGATCCGCGCGTCGTCGGGGAAGTCGAGCGGCCAGCCCCCGGCTCCCATCTCGCGCCACGCGTGCCAGCACAGGAACGCGATCTTGGACGGCATGAGCCCGTGGCGGATGACGTAATGCGCGAAGAAGTCGTTGAGCGCGTAGGGCCCGACCTTGTCCTCCGTCGATTGCAGCGCACCCGACGCATCGGCGGGGACCAGCTCCGGGCTGATCTCCTGCGCCAGGATCGCTTCGAGGATCCGGTCGGTCGCCTCGTCATACTGGTCGGTCCTGATGCACCAGCGGATCAGGAACTGGATCAGCGTCTTGGGCACACCCGCATTGATCCCATAGTGCGACATATGGTCGCCCACGCCATAGGTACACCAGCCCAGCGCCAGCTCGCTGAGGTCGCCCGTGCCCAGCACCATGCCACCGCGCTGGTTGGCGAGGCGGAAGAGATAGTCGGTCCTGAGACCCGCCTGCACGTTCTCGAACGTGATGTCATAGAGCGGTTCGCCGCGGCCGAATGGGTGGCCCATCGTCTCCAGCATCGCCCGCGCGGCGAGGCGGATGTCGATCTCCTCCGCCGTGATGCCCAGCGCGCGCATCAGCGCCCAGGCGTTCGCCTTGGTCCCCTCGCCAGTGGCGAAGCCGGGCAGCGTGAAGCCGAGGATGTCGGTCCGTGGCTGGCCCAGCCGGTCCATCGCCTTGGCCGCGACGATCAGCGCATGCGTGGAGTCGAGCCCGCCCGACACGCCGATCACCAGCTTGCCGCGCCCGGCGGCGGACAGCCGCTTGGCGAGCGCCTCCACCTGGATGTTGAACGCCTCGTAACAGTCGGCGTCGCGCTTGTCGGGGTCGTTGGGGACGAACGGGAAGCGACGCACGCCCCGTTCCAGTCCGATGTCGGCATAGGTCGGATGGTGCGCGAAGCCGATGCGGCGAAAGCGCGTCTCGGGATGCGCGCCGAACGCGGCCGCGTCGTTGAACGTCCCGAAGCGCAGCCGCTCCTGCGCCAGCCGCTCCACGTCGACGTCCGCCACCACCATGTCGCCGCTGGTGAACCGATCGGACGCGGCGAGCTGTTCGCCCAGTTCGTGGATCAGTCCCTCACCGTCCCAGGCGAGGTCGGTGGTGCTCTCCCCCGGCCCGGCGGCGGAGTAGACATAGCCGCATACCGCTCGCGCCGACTGCGACGCGCACAGCATCGCGCGCTCGCGCGCCTTGCCGATGGTGATGTTGGACGCGGACAGGTTGCAGCAGATCAGCGCCCCCGCCAGCGCGCCGGCCGTGGAGGGCGGGGTGGGCGCCCAATAATCCTCGCAGATCTCGGCGTGGAACACGAAGCCGGGCAGGTCGTCGGCGGCGAAGAGCAGGTCGGTGCCGAACGGCACGGGAACGCCGCCGATGTCGATGGTGAGCCCGGTCAGCCCGGCGCCGGACGCGAAGAAGCGCTTCTCGTAATATTCGCGATAGTTGGGCAGGTAGGTCTTGGGCACGACGCCCAGCGCGCGCCCGCGCGCGATCGCGACCGCGCAGTTGTAGAGCCGCCCGTTGCGCGGCAGCGCGGCGCCGACCAGCAGCACGGGGGACAGCGCCGCGCTCGCCTCGACCACCTGCCCCAGCGCCCGCTCGGTCGCGCGGTGCTGCGCGGACTGGAGGTGCAGGTCGTCGATCGCGTAGCTCGTCAGGTTGAGCTCGGGGAAGACGACCAGATCGACACCGCGCTCGTGCGCCGTCCGGGCGAGCGCGACGCACGCGTCCGCGTTGCGGGCGGCATCGCCCACGCTCGCCCGTGGCGTGGCGGCGGCGACGCGGATCAGGCCGTGGCTGTGGATGGCGTAGAAAGGGTGAGTCATGCAACGGGCATAGCGCGCCTCTCCCCGAGTTGGGAGAACACAAGTAAAGGGACGCATGATCACGCTCCATGGCATCCGCAACTGCGACACCGTGAAAGAGGCGCGCGCCTGGCTCGATGCGGCCGGGATTGCCTACGCGTTCCACGACTACAAGACGGCTGGGGTGCCGGCGCTGGCGTTGCGTGGCTGGGTCGAGCGTCTCGGCTGGGAGGCGCTGCTGAATCGCTCGGGCACGACCTGGCGCAAGCTGCCCGACACCGAGCGCCGGGTGGCCGATGCGGAACAGGCGATCGCGCTGATGCTGGCCCACCCTTCGCTGATCCGCCGCCCGGTGCTGCACGGGGAGGACACGCTGCTGGTCGGCTTCGCACCCGACCGCTATGCCGCGCTCCCTCGCTAGGAGAACGATCATGCCTATCGCCCGCTGGAATGGCGCCGTCATCGCGCAGTCGGACAACACCGTCGTGGTCGAGGGTAACCATTACTTCCCCGCCGACAGCGTCGATCCCGCGCTGCTGGAAGAGAGCGGCACCCAGACGACCTGCCCGTGGAAGGGCGTGGCGAGCTACAGGACCCTGATCGTGAACGGCCGGCGCAACCCCGACGCGGCGTGGTACTATCCCGATCCCAAGCCGGCCGCGGCCGAGATCAAGGGGCGGTACGCGTTCTGGAAGGGCGTGGAGGTCGGCTGAGGCGGGGGTGGATCGCGCGACGCGCCGGGCGTAAGTCGCGCGCCCATGTCCACCACTTACACCATCGACAGCTCGACCAGCCGCGCGACGCCCGTCGCCGCGCCGATGAAGCGGCTGACCGTCCCCGCCGTGCGCCGGCGCAAGGCGGAGATCGCGGGGGGAACGGGCGAGCCGCTGGTCATGCTGACCGCCTACACCGTCCGGACGGCGCAGCTGCTCGACCCGCATTGCGACCTGCTGCTTGTCGGGGATAGTCTGGGGCAGGTGATCTATGGCCTGCCCTCCACCGTGCCCGTGACGCTGGAGATGATGGCGGCGCACGGCGCGGCGGTGGTGCGCGGCAGC
>CAXTWJ010000264.1:2723-4190 GCA_964247925.1 uncultured Sphingomonas sp. | reverse complement strand
GTCGCGCCGGCCGCGAACATCGCGGCGCCGGGCTGCCCGTCCAGGTCGCGGCCACCCGCCTGCACCGCGTTAACGGCCATGGTGAAGTCGGTCGCGAGCGCGTTCAGCGACGCGCGCGTGTCGGCGATGCGGCCCGCCCCCTCGGCGATGCCCGACAGCGCGCCGCCGGCGGGCGTGAAGCTCTGGAACGTGCCGCCATTCTGTACGGACAGCGCCACCGCGCCACCCTGCCGCGCATAGGCGACGTGGCCCGCGTCGGTGCCGCGCACGAAGATGGGGCCGCCCGCGCCCGCCAGGCCCGACATCAGCAGCGATGCGATCGCGGTGCCCCGCGCGCGCATCGGATCGGGAAGGCTGAACTGGATCGGGATCGGCAGCGCCGAGATGATGGCCGCGGACGCGAACGCATAGAATGCATACAAGGCGATCGACGCCCCGAGGGTGCCCACCAGCGGCATCGCCACCACGGCGGGCACGAGCAGGGCGGCGGCGATCAGGAAGTCGCGCATCGTGCGGGCGAGGTCCACGGTCGCCCGCAAGCGCGAGAGCGCGTTCACCGCCAGGGTGCCCGCGACGCCGAACGCCAGAAAGGTGAGGCCCGCATACGCGCCCGCCGTGGCGGTCGATACCGCGAAGCCACGGACCAGCAGCGCCGGATACCATCCGATTAGCGCGGCGACCAACGCGTAGAACGAGGTCGCCCCCAGGTAGTAGAACCGCAGGAACCGGCTGGTGATGAAGATCGTGCGCAGCACGTCGCCGATCGAGGGTAGCGGGGCGTTCGCCGCCAGCGGGGTGCGTCGCGGCTCGCGCCCGTTCGTCCAGAGCAGCGCGGCAAGCGCCAGGCCGGGCGCCCCGACCGCGAAGAGGACCATGCGCCATGGCTGCGACCAGCCGGGCAGGAGGACGCCGGCCCCGGCCATCTTCAGCAGCAAGCCGCCGAGGAGCAGCACCAGCCCGCCGCCGACGAACGGGGCGAGCATGAAGCCGCTGATGAGCTTGGCCGCCTCGCGCTCGCCTCGCTGCGCGAAGATCGAAAAGGCGGCCGGCGGCAGCCCGGCTTCCGCGAAGGCGGTGGCCGCCCGGCACAGCACGAGGACACCGAACGATCCCGCCAGCCCGGACCCCAAGGTCGCGAGGCTCCACAGCAGCACGCATCCCGCGGCGATCCTGATCCGCGGGCCGCCGTCGAGCAGGCGGCCGATCGGGATGCCGCCCACCGCGAACGCCAGGGCGAACGCCGCCCCCTGCAACAGCCCGAGCTGCACGTTGCTTAACCGAAACTGCTCCTGGACCGGACCGGCGAGCAGCCCCATCACCTGCTTATCGGCCTGCGCCATGACGAAGCAGATCGAGAACAGCCAAGCCGTCGCGGTCACGCCGTACCCCGGCGGGGGAGGCCTCGGCGGGGGGGGTAGCGACGGGCCCGGGGGCGGCGGCCGCGGGGGGGGGGGGGGGGGGGGGGGG
>CAXTWJ010000264.1:0-2713 GCA_964247925.1 uncultured Sphingomonas sp. | reverse complement strand
CAACCCGGCGGGGGCACGCCCTCGCGCGTAGGGGCCTCCGGCGGCGCGGCGGATCGCATCGGACCGGCGCTCACCGGACGGGCGTGTCGAGGAGGGACTCGCGGGTCATCCAGAACATCCTCTTCACGTCTCCGTCGATCGGCCGCAGCGCCGCACGCGTTAATCAGCTCATGCCAGGATCAGGAAACACAAACGATTCGTTGACAAACTATAACCGGCGAGACCAACATGGCAATGCTGGATGGGTCGGACGAGGAGCGGGCTGGTGGCCGGCGATGGAACGGACGCGGGCGTGGCCGCCGGGGTGATCCCAACCGGCATCTGGGTCATGGACGAGGCTCGCTCGCGCAAGCTCGTCCCCGCCGCCCTGACGCTGTGGGTCATCCGCGACGACGGCGATCAGCTGCAGTGGGTCTCGGTGGAGACCGACAAGGCGGGCCAGACGACGGTGAACGCCTTTGCCGGCATTTATGGCGGTCCGCCCGCGACGGTGCAGGGCAACGGCTTCGTGGTGTCGCTCACCTCGCCTGGCGCTCGCCAGGTGCGGGTCGCCGGCGAGGTGCCCGGCATGGGGCCGTTCGAGGAGACGAGCGAGATCAGCCCCGATGGGCGCCGGATGATCGTGAACGGCACGGTCAAGGTCGGCGACGGCGAGACGACCTGGTACGAGGAGTTCAACTGGACGGGGCCGAGCCCGCACGACGTTCGTCCCGGTTGACAACGCCACCCGAACTCGTCCAGTTTTCCCCGACTGACCGGACGGTCAGCGCACGCGGTTGATGACAGAGGGGCCGATCGATGGCGACACAGGCACTGCCGGACACTAGCAGCTGGCGAGCGTTGGGCGCGGAAGGGCGCAACACCTATCGCGTGAGCGACACCGTCGTCGACATGCGCCGCCCGGTCCGCGAGGAGCAGCCGATCAGGCTGGTCGCCCAGCCGCAGGACGTGCTGCTCGACCTCTCACGCTGCGCGCTGATCGTGATCGACATGGTCAACGACTTCTGCGACGCCGAGGGCTGGATCGAGTCGATGGGGATCGATTTCGCGGCCAGCCGCGGGCTCGTCCCGCCGATCAACCGGGCGATCGGCGCGTTGCGCGCGCGCGGCGTGCCCGTGATCTGGGTAAATTGGGGCGTCCGGCCCGACCGCGCCAACCTGTCGCCGAGCACGCAGCATCCGTTCAACCCCAACGGTCAGGGCCCTGGCCTCGCCGGGGAGCTGACGGTGGCGGGCCGCACCTACCGGGTCCTCCAGAAGGGCGAATGGGGTGCCGAGGTTTTCCGCGGGCTGGACGTCGACGAGGAAGACATCCGCGTCGACAAGCACCGCATCAGCGGGTTCTGGGACACGCCGCTCGACGCGATCCTGAAGAACCATGGCGTGTCGACGCTGCTCTTCGCCGGCGTCAACGCGGACCATTGCGTCCTGGGAACGCTGATGGACGCGAACTTCCACGGGTATGACACCATCATGCTGGAGGATTGCGTGGCTACGACATCGCCTGATTTCTGCCTGCAAGCGACGCTGCATAACGTGCGCTTCTGCTTCGGCTTCACCGCCACGTCGGCCGCGCTGAGCGAGGCGGCGGCGTGAGCGAGGTGCGCCGGTTCCGGGCCAATCCGCGGATGAGCATGGCGGTCGTGCATGCGGGCACCGCCTATCTGTCGGGGCAGGTCGCGCTCGACTCGGTGGGGGCGGACGCGACCACGCAGACACAGGAGGTGCTGCGGCGCATCGACGCGCTGTTGGGGGAGGTGGGCAGCGCGCGCGACCGCATCCTGTCGGCAACGATCTGGCTCACCGATATTGCTCACTACGAGGCGATGAACGCCGTGTGGGACGCGTGGCTCCCGGCCGGCGGCGCGCCGGCTCGGGCGACCGTCGTCTCCGGGCTCGCGCTTGCCGGGCTCGCGGTCGAGATCGCCGTGGTGGCCGCGGCCTGAGCCATGAGGCTGCTCAACGTCTCCGCCGGCCGGGTGCAGACGGTCCAGATCGGCAGCGAGGTCGTCCGTACCGGGCACCTGAAGGAGCCGGTGGCGGAGCCGTGGATCATCGGCCAGAACGGCGTGGAGGGCGACCAGCGCGCCGCGCATCCCGACACGCTCTATGCCTTCGCGCGGGCGGGATATGATCATTGGGGCGCGGAACTCGGCGTCGACCTGGCCCGCTGGCCCGATGGGTTCTTCGGCGAGAACCTGACGCTCGATGACCTCGACGAGGCGGACCTGCGGATCGGCGATGTCCTTGCGCTCGGCGATGAAGCGCGGATATTCGTGGCGGGCGCCCGCAACCCCTGCGTCAAGCTGACCTGGCGATTGAGCCAGCCGCCCACCTTCCAGAAGCGGTTCGCCAAGTCGCGGCGCGCCGGGGTCTATTTCGGCGTGGATCGCCCGGGACGCGTGGCGCCCGGCGACCGGCTGGAGCGGATCCACACCGATGCCGCCATGCCGAGCGTAGCCGACGTCAGCGCCTTCATCATCGACGCCGATCTGCCTGCGCCCGAACCGCTCCGGCGCCTCCTCGACTACCCGCGGCTGAGCGCGACCAATCGCCTGCTGCTCACGCCCAAGCTCGACGCCGCCGAGCGGGCGGCGGACGCGATCGAGGGCCGTTGGCGCGGATGGCGTGAGTTTCGCGTCAGCCGCATCGTCGAGGAGGCGCGCGACATCCGCTCGGTGCATTTCGTGCCCGTCGACGGCGGTCGCCTGCC
>CAXTWJ010000263.1:2116-4192 GCA_964247925.1 uncultured Sphingomonas sp. | reverse complement strand
GCCGACATCCCGCGCGCCGACGCCCTCCAGCGTTTCGCCGGCCAGGGCTTCGGCGGTGGGGACGCGATCGTCGGCGCGACGCGCGCGGACGCGCTGGCGACCGGCGGCTTCGTGGTCGCCCGCGCGACGCTGGCGCTGGTCAAGTCGGCGACCGTGGTCGATCCGTTCGGCGGCACGCGCGCGGTGCCGGGCTCGCTCATCACCTATCGGCTCGCCGCCAGCATCGGTGGCTCGGGCAGCCTGTCGGGCCTGCACATCACCGACGTGATCCCGGCCGGCACGCATTATCGCGCCGGCACGCTGACGCTGGACGGCGCCGCGCTGAGCGACACGGCCGATGGCGACGCAGGCACCGCCTCGCAGAGCGGCATCGACGCCAGCCTGGGCACCCAGGCCGCCGGGCAGAGCCACGCCGTCACCTTCACCGTCCTCGTTGACTGATCCCCAGGAGCGTATCCCCATGTCCCGCACGCACTTCTTCTTCGCCGCCGCCGCTCTCGCGCTCGGCACCCCGGCGCTGGCGCAGGGCAGCGCCGTCGCGCTCTCGGCCACCGTCAAGCTCCAGAAGCCGCAGACGGTCGGCGGCCAGCAGAAGCTGGTCGAGCAGCCGGCCAATCACGTCGTTCCCGGCGACAAGCTGCTGTTCCAGACCGGATACAAGAACACCGGCGCCGCCCCGGCGGTCCGCTTCGTGATCACCAATCCGCTGCCCGGCGCCGTCACCTGGACGGGCGAGGCGACCGCGGGCCTGCAGGTCTCGGTCGATGGCGGCCGTCAGTTCGGGACGCTCGCGAGCCTGCGCGTCAAGGGCGCCGACGGCCAGCTTCGCGCCGCGACGCCGGCCGACGTCACGCATCTGCGCTGGACGCTTGCGTCGATCGCACCGGGCGCCAGCGGCCTCGTCCAGTATCGGGGCGTCGTCCGCTAGTATTTTCCCGCCGTCACGGCGCGCGGGCGGCTTCCTCAGCGCGCGCCATTGGAACGGAGAACACCCATGAACCGCAGCCTCTGGCTGGGGACGGCGGGCGCGTGCGCGCTCGCGGCCCTCGCCGCCACCCCCGCCGCCGCCGCGACGCAGACGCAGGCCGGCACCACGATCACCAACACGGTGACCGTCAACTACCAGGTCGGTGGCGTCGCGCAGACCGCCCAGACCGCGTCCGACACCTTCACCGTCGATCGCAAGATCAACGTGACGGTCGCCGAGGTCGGCAATGCCACCGTGCAGGTCTCGCCCGGCCAGACCAACGCCGTGCTCACCTATTCGGTGACCAACCTGTCCAACGCCACGCTCGATTTCGCGTTGACGGCGGTGCAGCAGGCGGGCGGGGCCGGCGCGCATTCCAACACCGACAATTTCGACAGCACCAACACCCGCATCTTCGTCGATACCAACGGCAATGGCACCTATGACGCCGGCACCGATCAGCAGGTGACCTATCTGGACGAACTGGCGGGCGAGACGTCGAAGACGGTGTTCGTGCTGTCGGACATCCCGCTGGGCCGCGCCACCAACGACGTCGCCTCCGTCACGCTGACCGCGACGGGCCGCGAGGGCGGTACGTCGGGCAGTCAGGGCGTTGCGCTGACCCAGACGACGGGCGCGAACACGGCCGGCATGGACACGATCTTCGCCGACGCGGCCGGCGCGACCGACGCGGCGCGCGACGCGGCCTTTTCCGCCAAGGACGACTACACCGTGCTCGCGGCGGCGCTGACCGTCACCAAGGTGTCGAAGATCATCAGCGATCCCGTCAGCGGGACGACCAACCCCAAGATGATCCCGGGCGCGACGGTGGAATATTGCATCACGGTCGCCAACGCGAGCGGCGGCGCGGCCGCGTCCAACGTGGCGCTGTCGGACGTGCTGCCGACGACCACGACGTACCTGTCGAGCTTCGGCGTGCTGCTGAACGGCACCGTCACCAGCGGCGCGTGCAACGCCGACGGCACGGCGTCGGGCAGCTACGCCTCGGGCACGGTCACCGGCACGCTCGCGTCGGTGGCGGCGGGCGCGGCGAAGACCATGCTGTTCCGCGTCACCATCAACTGATGCGGGACCGGGCCGCGGCGCGC
>CAXTWJ010000263.1:0-2106 GCA_964247925.1 uncultured Sphingomonas sp. | reverse complement strand
GCCCCCGCCCCGGCGCCGCCCCCGCCGCGGCGCGGGGGGGCCCCCCCCCGCCACCTTTCATGCCGCTCCGGTCCCTCTCCCGCGCACTGGCCCTCGCCCTGGTGGCGAGCGTGGCCCTGCGCCCCGCGATCGCGGCGGACCGGATCACCAACGTCGCCCATGCCAGCTGGACCGATGGCGGCGGCGCGCACGAGAGCGCTTCCAACGTCCTCGAAATCCCGGTCGAGACCGCGCCCGTCGAGCTGACGCTGCTGCGCGAGGATCCCGGGTCGGATCAGACGCAGACCCTGATCGGCCAGTCCTGTCCCGCCGGCGCCGGCGCGGCGCTGACCGCCATCGCCGTGGGCGTCAGCACGTCGGAGACGCTGTACCAGGGCGACCGATTGATCATCAGCGTCGAAGCGCCGGCCGCCAACACCGACGTGGGCCGGATCGACGCGATCACCGCGACCGTGAGCGCGCCGGGCAGCGGCGACCGCGAGACGGTGCTGCTGCACGAGACCGGGCCCGACACCGGCCGCTTCGCCGGCGCGCTGCAGACGGCGGCGGTGCCGCCCGCCGCGACCGCGGGCGACTGCACGCTGGGGCTGGCGGACGACGACAAGGTGGTCGTGACCGTCACGGGCAGCGACGGGCGGACCAGCCTGGCCAATCAGACGATCAGCGCGCCGATCGACCCGCGCGGCCGCGTGTTCGACAGCAACGACGGCGGCCCCGTCAACGGCGCCAGCGTCACCATCGTCGATGCCGACACGGGCGCGCCCGCGGCCGTTTTCGCCAACGACCTCGTCACGCCCTATCCGTCCACCGTCATCTCCGGTCAGACGGTGACGGATGCGAAAGGCACGGTGTATCAGGGCCGCAACGGCGTCTACCAGTTCCCGCGCGTGCGGCCGGGGCGCTATCGGCTGGTGGTCACGCCGCCTGGACCCTATACCGCGCCCTCCGTCGCGACGGCGGCAGACATCGCCAGGCTGGTTCGCCCGGGCAACAGGCCCTGGGCGATCGGCGACGGGTCGTACGGGAGGGTCTTCACCGTCGGCGGCTCTGATCTGGTGAGGGTGGACATTCCCCTCGACACGCCGGCGACCCCCGCCATGCTCACCAAGACGGCGTCGCGCGCCAGCGCGGCGCCGGGTGACGTGATCCGCTACACGATCACGATCCGCAACCCGGACGCGACGCATGTGCGCCAGACGCTGTGGGTGCGAGACGCTCTGCCCGCCGCGCTGCGGCTGCGGCCCGGCTCGGTTCGCCTCGACGGCGCCGACCCGGGCGAAGCGCGGCGGCTGGGGGGCGAGGGCCGCTCGCTGACGCTCACGCTCACGCGCGTGCTGCCCGGCGCGAGCACCGTTCTCACCTATGCGGTTCAGGTCCGCGCCGACGCCCGCGCAGGCGCGGCGGTCAACAAGGCGAACGTGACGGACCCGGCGGGCCTCACCTCGAGCGCCAGCGTCGCAGTGCGGATCACGGACGAGGTGATCGCCGCGCGCATGACGGTGGTCGGCCGGATCACCGACGGCCCGTGCGCTGCCGAGGGCAAGGGCGTTCCCGGCGTGCGCGTGATGCTGGAGGACGGCAGCTACGCCGTCACGGACCGCGACGGGCGGTATCATTTCGAGGGACTTGTCCCCGGAACCCATGTGGTTCAGGCCGACCCCGCGACCCTGCCCGCCGGCGGTCGCTTCGCCGATTGCGCGCGCGACACCCGCGCGGCGGGCAATGCCGCGAGCCGCTTCGTCGAGGGCGGCGGCGGCTCGATCGTCATCGCCGATTTCAAGGCGGCGCTGCCTGACAACGCCGCGCCCGCCCGCGCCGACGTGATGCCCGCCGCGCCGTCCGACAAGGCCGCTGCCGGCGCCGAGCGCGATTGGTTCGCGAGCAACGACGCCAGCATCGCCTGGCTGTTCCCCGCGGCCGACCACAACCCGCGCGCGCCCGCCGTGCGCGTCGCGATCCGTCACCTGCCCGGCCAGAAGGTGCAGCTGTCGGCCGACGGCAAGCCGGTCGATGCGGTCGCGTTCGACGGCAGCCGCAACAGCCCCGACGCACGCTTCGCGGTCAGCCTGTGGCGTGGCGTGCCGCTGACCGCCGGTACAACGCATC
>CAXTWJ010000262.1:0-4203 GCA_964247925.1 uncultured Sphingomonas sp. | reverse complement strand
ATCGCATCGCTGGGTAGCGGCGTGCGTTGGGTGAGAGGAAACGCCGTTTGGGAATAAGTGCGATGTCCGGCGCGCATGGGGTCGTCCGCGGTCATTCCGGCGCGAAGGGCAGGTCGCGGGTGTGCTGCACCAGGAGGGAGCGCACCGCCTTCATCGCCGAGGTGACCGGCCGTTTGGCATTGGTGCCGATCACCAGGTCGCGCACCAGCCGCGGCTCGCGGATCGTCCGCACGTTGAGCTTGCCCGCGAACGCTTCCTTGTGGACCAGCGCGAACGGCAGGATGGTGACGATGCCGTCGCGGGCGAGCATGTCCTTGATGATCGGGATGCTGTCGAGCTCGAGCGCGTAGCGCAGCGTCAGCCCTGCCTTCGCGACCAGCGGATCGATGACGTTGCGAAAGCCGCGGGTGATGACCAGGTCGAGCGTGGCGATCTCGGCGACGGTCACGGGCTTTGCCGTGCCGCCTCCGGGCGGTGGGCCGCCGACCAGCACCAGCTCCTCGCGGGCGAGCGTCTGGCGGTTGATCGTCGGGCGTTCCCCCGGATCGGTCAGGATCGCCATGTCGATGCGGCCGAGCGTCAGCCACTCCTCCAGAAAGATGCTCAGTCCTTCGATGATGCGGAGGGTGACGTCGGGGAAGACGCGGCGGCACTCGTCGACGAGGAACGGCGCGAGGATCGCGGACAGCGACGGCGGCAACCCGATCGTCGCCTCGCCCTGCGCCTTGTCGGGCGCGCGCATCACCGCGTCGCGCAGCTGCTCCACCGAGGCGAGCAGGTTCTCGCCCAGCGTCAGCAGCGTCTGCCCGGCCTCGGTGGGTTCCACGCCGCGGGTCGTGCGGAACAGCAGTTGGGTGCGCAGATCCTCTTCCAGCGCCTGCACCTGGCGGCTGATCGCCGGCTGCGCGATGTTGAGCGCACGCGCGGCCTTGCTGAAGCTGCGCAGGTTGGCGACGTAGACGAAGGTGCGGATCTGCCTCAGGTCCATCCCGCCGCCCCTTTGCGTCCGCGCGTCGTCAGCTGATCAGGTCCTCGCGGATCGTGGTCGCCGCGCGCAGGAAGTGGAACGTCGCCCAGCCCTTGAACAGGAGCGAGATGACGAGCGCGTCGCGCAGCCCCTCGCCGCCGCCGAACCGGTCGCTGAGGAACCCGATCGCGAACGGCCCCGCGCCGAGGCCGATGATCGAGGTGGCGAACATCACGATCGACGCCGCCAGCCCGCGCAGGTGTGCCGGCGTCACGCCGTGGAAGCTGGCGAGCCCCATGCCGTAGCCGAACGACGCCGCGAACGAGGCGGCGAAGTTCGCCGCGAGCGCCAGCGACGTCGACGACACCGTGAACGCGATCAGGTACAACGGCAGCGCCGCGACCAGCGAGGCGGCGGGCAGCCAGCATTCCCAGCGGCGGTCGCGGCGGACGAGCACGATGGCATAGGCGCCGCCGGCGACCAGCCCGACGACGCTGCCGATGCCCGACGAGGCTCCGACCCAGAACCCCGATGCCGCGACCGAGAGATGGTGCAGCCGCACGAAGAACGTCGGGGTCCAGATCGTCAGTCCCTGCGTGGTGAAGGCGGTCGCGCCGAGCCCCAGGACGAGGTGGCGATAGGTGCGCTGCCCGGCGAGCAGCTTCAGGTCGCTCCACCAATGGTCGGTGCCGGTGACCGGCTGGGCGGGGATGGTGTAGACGCCGCGCCGCGGCTCGCGCATCGTGAACCAGGTGAGCGCCGCGACGAGCAGGCCCGGCAGCCCCACCGCGACGAACGCCCAGCGCCAGCCGTAGATCTGAGCGACGTAACCCGCCCCCGCCAGCCCCGCGGTCGACCCGGCGATCCCCGCCGCCTGGAACACGCTCAGTGCGAAGGCGCGCTCGGGCGGGGGGAAGTAGTCGGAGATCAGCGAGTGCGCGCAGGGGATGCACGACGCCTCGCCGACGCCGACGCCCATGCGCGCGAGCAGCAGCTGCGAGAAATTGGCGACCAGCCCCGACGCGGCGGTGACGACGCTCCAGACGGCGATCGACACGGTCATGATCCCCACCCGCGAGCGGCGATCGGCAAGCCGCGCCAGCGGCAGCCCGAAGCTCGCGTAGAACAGCGCGAACGAGAAGCCCGCGAGGATGCCGACCTGGGTGTCGGAAATGTGAAGGTCGTGCTTGATCGGCTCGACCAGCACCGCCAGCACGCTGCGATCCATGAAGCTGAAGAAGCTCGCCAGACCGAGCAGTAAGATGATGTAGAAGCGATAGCCGCCGACGGCAGGGTAGCCGGCGGCCCCCGGCGCGTTCATCGCGGGAGCGATCTGGACGGTCAAGCGAACCGGCGCAGGAGGGTGTAGGCAAAAGTCCCGACCACGCGTCGCACCTCGGCGGGGACCTCGGCAAACGAGCCCAGCCCCGCGACGAGGCGCGCCTGGTAGAGGACGTGCCCGGGGCTCTTGTCCATGCCGAGCCAGGCGGGCCAGGCGCCGGTACGCAGCATGGTCCCGCTGCTGCGGATCGCCGCTCGATCGTCGCGCGCGGCATGGTCCAGCGCGAAGGTGGCGCTGACGCTTTCCCGCATCGTCCGCTCGTGCGGGTCGCCGCTGGCCTGCTCGTCGCGAACGACGCGGAAGGGCTGGTCGATCGACAGGCTGTGCCCGTGCGCGGACCAGCCGAGCCCGGCCGCCGCCGTCGCGTCGAGCGTGACGCCCTCGACGCGCAGGGCTGGCGGCCCCGGCCCCCCCCTGGCGCCGGGGATGGGATTGATGACGGCCTCCCCGCCATCGGCGGCATGGGCCGCGCCGAGTTCGCGCCGCTCGACGCGCCAGCC
This sequence comes from uncultured Sphingomonas sp., assembly GCA_964247925.1. Lineage (GTDB taxonomy): Bacteria > Pseudomonadota > Alphaproteobacteria > Sphingomonadales > Sphingomonadaceae > Sphingomonas. The sequence goes on along the minus strand of CAXTWJ010000262.1, from coordinate 1,394 downwards.
CCGTCCGTCCGCCAGCGGGCGCAGCCGGCGCGCGATCACGCCGCGATAGCCGCACAGCCGCTCGATCGCGCCGCCGGGCGCGACCGCGACCATCGCGCCGTCGAACCATGCATAGCCGACCGAACCGTCAAGGGCGCCATGCAACCGAGCCCAGGTGCGGAGCAGGTCCGGCTGCCCGCGCGGTGCCCCTTGGGCGAGGCCGCTCGCGGCCGGCACGATCGCGGCCGCGGCGGTGGCGAACTGGCGGCGCGAGAGCAGCAAGGGATCGGCCACGCGCCCGCTCCTCACACCGACCGCGGCGCGTCGCGGTTGTAGATCGCGCGATCCATCTCGGTGGCGGGAACGCTCCGGTCCATGACCACGTGGACCAGCGTGGTGCGCTTGCGGGGATCGTGCGCGCGCAGGATCCGTTCCATCTCGCGCCCGCTGGTCACGGTAAAGGCGTCGAGGCCGAACGTCCGCGCGATCTTCTCCAGCGGCGGCGTGGAGTAATCGTCCACCGTGGCGTCGACATCGTGGAGCTGGAAGATGCGTCGTTCCGCCCCGAAGCCGCCATCGTCCATCACCACGATCAGGATCGGAATCTTCTCGCTGCGCAGCGTGTCGATCGCGTTGATCGCGGCCATGATGCCGCCGTCGCCGACGAAGACGATCATCAGCTTATCGGGCCGCGCCACCGCCGCGCCCGCCGCGACGGGCAGCGCGACGCCCATGCGCCCGAGCGCCCAGGGGAACACGATGTCGCCGGGGGACTGGACCGTCATATAGGGCGAGGGCACCCCCATGAAGAGGCCGATGTCGACGCACAGCATCCGCTCGGCCGGGGCGAGCCGATCGAGCGCGTCGACCACGCGGCGGATGTTCGCGCCCTTCGTGCTCTCGGCCATGTCGAGCCCGCGCCAGCGGTCGAAGCCGGCGATCCGCTTGGCCATCGCCGTCCCGTGCCAGTCGGGCCGGTCGAGGCGCTCCATGCCCGTGGTCAGCATCTGAGCGGTCACCCGCGCGTCGCCGATCACGGCCAGATCGACGTCGCGATACTCGTTGATCGCGGCAGCGTTCGCGTCGACCTGGACGATCTTCGCATCCTTGTAGATGCGGCCGTGCCCCATCGTGTAGTCGTTGAGACTCGCGCCGAACGCGACGAGCAGGTCGGCCTCGCGCAGCACGGCGAAGGCGTCGTCGATCGCGAAGCCGCCGCTCAGGCCGACGGCATAGGGGTAGTCGCGAAACCAGTCCTTGGCGAGCAGGCTGGTGGCGATCACCGCCCCCGACCGGTCCGCCAGCGCGATCAGCGCCTCGCGCGCGCCGGAGCGGTAGGCGCCGCGCCCGGCGAGCAGCACCGGCCGCTTGGCCGCGCGCAGCATGGCGGCGACACGCGCTACGTCGTCCTGCGG
>CAXTWJ010000261.1:1665-4208 GCA_964247925.1 uncultured Sphingomonas sp. | reverse complement strand
CGAACCCGGGTGCAAGGATTTGCAGTCCTCTGCGTCACCACTCCGCCATCGGGCCTCGGATCGCGGTGAGAGGCGGCCGTGTGGCGGGTTTGGCCGCCCCGGTCAACCCGACGCTCAACCTTCCCCTCAACCTCCCAAGGCCGCGACCAGCGGCCGGTCGGCGGGCGGCATCGGCAATGCCGCCATGTCGGCCGGCGCCAACCAACGCAGTGCCGTCGCGGCGAGCGGGCGCGGCTCTCCCCGCCACGCCCCCACGCGATAGAGCAGGAGCAGGAGGTGACGTTCGCCCAAGACGGCGCTGGCGAACATCACCGGTACCAGCGCGGTGGGATCGACGGTGATCGCCAGCTCTTCCCACAGCTCGCGCGCCAGCGCCGCTTCCGGACTCTCACCGGGCTCGACCTTGCCGCCGGGAACTCCCACAAATCGCCATGCGCCTTGCCCGGCGGGCGCCGTTGCAGCAGCACGCGACCGGCGGCGTCGGTCATCGCCGCCGCGACCACCGGCATCAGCGATCGCGCGTCAGCCATTCGTTAACGGCTCTTCATGTAGCCGTGGCGCCATGCGGCGCTCCCCCTCCTTCGCCAGCCGGCTCGCCCGCGACACGCGCGGCGCGACCGCGATTGAATATGGCCTGATCATCGCGCTGGTTGTGCTGGTGATGTTCGCCGCGCTGCAGCTGACGGCGAACGCCACGATCGACATGTGGACGAACGTGAGCACCAAGGTCGCCAACGCGCACTGATCATCCAAAAGAATGAGGGTCTGGGCTTAAACATTTCGCAACCTACCCTGCCCTAATCCGGTGTCGCTGCACCGGCATCCGGTTCAGCCGGGTAACTGAAGCTTGGTTCATCGGAGATCGTCAATGCAGACCATTCGCAAGTTCATCAAGAACAACAAGGGCGCGACCGCCATCGAGTACGGGCTGATCGCCGCGCTGATCGCCGTCGCCGCCATCTCGGCCATGGGCGCGCTGGGCAACAGCCTGGTCAAGACCTTCGGCAACGTCTCGACGAAGCTGAACACGAGCGTCTCGTAATACGTCAGGATTGACGAGCCTGGGGCGGCGTGACCGAGGTCGCGCCGCCCCTTTCGCGTTCGGGAGTGCAACCACCCTGCATTCCTCGTCGGCCTGCTGCGCCACCAGCGCGGCGCGACCGCCATAGACCATCACCTAATCGCCTCGCTCATGGCGTTGGCCGCCATCTCGGCCATGCCTACGGTCGGCAACAGTCTGAAAAAGGGCTTCGGCAACGTCTCGACGACCCTGAACGCGAGCATTTCGTGAGCGCGGCTACAGCCGCCCCATCGCCAGGAACTTGTCGCGCCGGCCTTGCCGTAGCGCGGTCGGTGACTGGCCGGCCAGCTCGCCCAGCGCGGTCGCGATCCCCTGTCCCAGCGCGCTTACCGCCGCGGCGCGGTCGCGATGCGCGCCGCCGATCGGCTCGGGAAGAATGGTGTCGATCACGCCGAAACCCTTCAAATCCTGCGCTGTAACGCGCATGGCTTCGGCCGCTTCGGGTGCCTTGTCGGCGGTGCGCCACAGGATGGAAGCGCAGCCCTCGGGCGAGATCACCGAATACACGGCGTGCTCGAACATCAGCACGCGGTTGCCGCACGCCAGCGCCACGGCGCCGCCGGAGCCGCCCTCGCCCACGATCGCGGCCACCACCGGCACGCCCGCGCGCAGGCACGCCTCCGTCGAGCGCGCGATCGCCTCGGCCTGGCCGCGCTCCTCGGCCTGGATACCGGGAAAAGCGCCGGACGTATCGACCAGCGTCACGATCGGCAGCCCGAAGCGGTCGGCCAGCTCAACCAGCCGGATCGCCTTGCGATAGCCCTCCGGCTTGCCCATGCCGAAGTTGTGGCGGAGGCGGGTGGCGGTGTCGTCGCCCTTCTCGTGCCCGAGAACCATGACTTTCCTGCCGCGGAAGGTGGCAAAACCGCCCAGGATCGCCTGGTCATCGCCGTATGAACGGTCACCGGCGAGCGGTATCCACTCATCGAAGAGGCCCGCGACATAGTCCTTGAAGTGCGGGCGCTCCGGATGCCTGGCGACCTGCGTCTTCTGCCACGGCGTCAGCCGGGCGAAGGTGTCGCGCAGCAGCTTGTCCGATTTCGCCTGCAGCCGCGCCACCTCCGGCGCGATATCGACCGCGCCGTCCGCCTCGCGCAGCTCGTCGATCCGGCCCTGCAGCTCGGCGATGGGTTTCTCGAAATCCAGGAAGGTCGGCATGGCGCGCGGGCTAGGCGCGGGTCGGGAGGAGGTCAACCAACGGGTGCCGTTCGTTGACCAGCCGCACGAGCCGGTGCGCATCGACGTGGGTGTAAATCTCCGTCGTGGCGATGTCGGCATGGCCCAGCATCGCCTGCAGCGCGCGCAGGTCCGCCCCGCCCTCCAGCAGGTGCGTCGCGAAGGCATGGCGCAGCACGTGCGGCGACACGCGCTCGGGCGGCACGCCGGCCGCCGCCGCCAGCGCCTTGACGAGCTGATGCAGGCGCACGCGCGACAGATGGGTCCGGCCTGACGGGAACAGCCA
>CAXTWJ010000261.1:935-1655 GCA_964247925.1 uncultured Sphingomonas sp. | reverse complement strand
CCAGGCGCGGTCGGGCGCGACATGATCGCGCCACGCGGCGACGGCGGCGCGCGCACGATCGGACAAGGGGACCAGCCGCTCGCGCCCGCCCTTGCCCTTGAGAATCAGGAACGGACGGTCGGGGTGCACGGCGTTGCGCGGCAGGCTGACCAGCTCGGTCGCGCGCAGGCCCGAGCCGTAGAGCAGCTCCACCAGCGCCGCGAGACGCAGGTCGAGCGGCGCGACCGGCACGCGCGCCAGCCGCCCGGCGAGCGCGGCGAACAGCTGATCGACATCACCATGGCCCAGCGTCTTCGGCAAGGCGCGCGCCGCGCCGGGCCGGGGCAGCGCGGCGGACACGTCGTCGGGCCGGTGCCCTTCGTCCGCCAGGAAAGCATAGAAGCGCCGCAGCGCCGCCGCCTTGCGCGCCACGGTACCGCGCGACAGGTCCACCCAGCCCGCCGTCAGTCGCCGCACCGCCGCCTCGTCCGCGCCCGTCAGGCCGCCGTCGAGCGCGGCGGAGGCGAGGTTGAGGTCGCTGCGATAGGCCATCAGCGTATTGCGCGCGGCGCCGGCCTCCGCGGCCATCATCTCCAGGAAGCGGTCGATCAGCGCGGGGTCGTTCACCTCCTTCTCCCCTTGTGGGAGAAGGTGGCGCGCAGCGCCGGATGAGGGGGCGAGCCGCAGGCTCGCGGGGGCGCCCCCCGGCCCCCCCCGCCCCGGTCCGGCCGGCGGGCGGCC
>CAXTWJ010000261.1:0-925 GCA_964247925.1 uncultured Sphingomonas sp. | reverse complement strand
CCCCCGCCGCGGCCGCACGCGCCCCCCCCCTCACCTTTCCGGCCCTGCGGGCCTCCCTCCCTCTCCCGCAAGGGGAGAGGGAAATCGGCGCCGTCGCAGTCACACCCGCGCCAGCGCCTCGGCGGCGATCATGCGGGCCTCGCCCTCCAGCCCCACCGCGCGCAGCGAGGCGACGATGCGGTAGAGCATGGCGGGCGGCACGCCGCGCCAGCTGCCGGTCTGCATCCCGATGCCGGCGAGCAGCACCACCGTGCCCGGCTGATCGTCCGCCACCGCGCGATCGATCGCCTGCGTCCAGCGGTTCGCGCCGCCGATCCGGACGTCCAGCGCCTGCGCCCCACGCTCGACGTCATCGGCCGACAACCGCCCCAGCCCCGCCAGTCCCGCAAAGAACAGCCGCTGCTTGAGCCGCGCATCACCCTTGCCGGCGTAAGCCGATAGGTCGCCATACCCCACCGATCCGCGCCGGTCCGGATCGGCGAGCGCCAGCATCGCCCAGGCATCGCCACCGCGCGCGACGACTCCACGCCAGCGCGCGGCGCTGCGGTCCAGCCCGGCCGACAGCATCGCCGCCACCAGCCGGTCGGCCTCGCCCGCGCGGGTGTCCGCCACGGGCACGCGCGCCGCCGCCCGCGCGGTCAGCACCAGGCGAGCATAGGGCGTATCGTCGCCCCACAGGCGCTTTAACGCCGTTACCCGCGCATCGGCGCCGCGATCCGTGTACGCGGTCTCTAGATCGTTGGCCGTCGCCGTCGCGGTCGCGTCCGGCGTGCTGTCGTCATCAGCGTTCGCGCCCAGCGAGGCATAGAGATCGACCAGCGCGGCGCTCGACAGCACGCCCTGCGCCGCCGCCGCCTCCGCCGGCCGGAGCCGCAGGACCAGCGGCACCGACGGCGCCAGCGCGGCCCAATAGCCGACTTGGCGG
>CAXTWJ010000260.1:0-4220 GCA_964247925.1 uncultured Sphingomonas sp. | reverse complement strand
TTCCGCAACGTCATCCTGATCATGACCACCAACGCGGGCGCCGCCGACATGGCGCGCGAGACGGTGGGCTTCGGCAACCTGACGCGCGAGGGCGAGGACGAGCAGGCGGTGCAGCGGATGTTCACGCCCGAGTTCCGCAACCGCCTGGATGCGGTGGTGCCGTTCGGCTATCTGCCGCCGGAGGTCGTCGCGCGGGTGGTGGACAAGTTCATCCTGCAGCTGGAGCTGCAACTGGCCGACCGCAACGTCCATATCCGGCTGGATGACGACGCCAAGGCGTGGCTGACCGAGAAGGGCTATGACAAGCTCTATGGCGCCAGGCCGATGAGCCGCCTGATCCAGGAGCGGATCAAGCAGCCGCTGGCCGAGGAGCTGCTGTTCGGCAAGCTGGTCCATGGCGGCGAGGTCACCGTTCACCTGAAGGACAATGCGCTGTCCTTCGCGATCGAGCCCGCGCCGCCCAGGAAGCCGCGCAAGAAGGGCAAGGCCGAGGTCGAGCCGGCGGTGGAGTGAAGGGAAGGCCGGGGAGCGATCCCCGGCCGTTCCTCTTCCGTCGCCACCCCGGCCTCGCGCCGAGGTGACGAAGCCTTCCATTCACCAAGTCTTGACCCCTCCCCGCCTACACCGAACGGATGAGGCTCGGTTGGGCACGGTTGGTGGTGGCGTTGGCCGCGGCATGGCTGACACTGTGCGGCCAGCCCGCCCGCGCGCAGGTCGGACTGGTCGGTCGGCCGCTGACCGTCTGCGTCCGGCCCGCGACGCCCGTCGCCGACGCCGACGCCCTGCTCCGGCACCCGACCGGCTTTGATTGCCGCACGTCGCAACGCGAGTTCGGCGCGGGTGACTTCTGGGCGGTGTCCGCCACCCCGTTCCGGGCGGGGACGCACTGGCCCGCGCGCGTGCGCGTGGCGAGCCTGTGGCAGCGCGCCGCGCCGCTCTGGGCGCTCTACGCCGACGGGGCCGTGCGCCGGCTGCCCGGTGATGGCCAAGCCACCATGCGCCGCCTGCAGCTGGGCGCGATCCCCGAATACCAGCTGCCCGTGCGTGGCGTGCCGGTCATCCGCGTGCTGTGGCGCGTGGAGGGCGCGGCCAACGTGCGCGGCATCCTGGTCGGCGCGCATCTGGCGCAGCCATGGGAGAGCGCGCGCTCCAACCTGATCCTCGCCGCTTTCTACGCGGCCTTCGCCGGGCTGTGCGTGTCGCTCCTCATCTACAATCTCGCGCTGTGGGTGGCGCTGCGGCACCGCTTCCAGCTGGCCTATTGCGTCATGGTGGTGGCGCTGCTGGTCTATGCCGCATCGTCGTCCGGCGCGCTCGCCTGGGCGTGGCCGGCCATTCCCAACAACGACCGGCTGCGGATCAACTACCTCGCGCTCGCGGTCTGCGCGATGTCGGCGCTGGCCTTCGCCCGGTCGTTTTTCGAGCCGCGGGTGTTCGCCGGCTGGCTGGGCCGCGCCGCGCACGGCGTCACCGCGCTGATCGGTGGCACCGCGCTCCTGTTCGTGTGCTGCGCGCCCTGGCACATCCGCGTTCTCGATCAGCTGTACGCGGGCAGCTTCGCGTTTCTGCCGGTGATCACCTTTCCCGTCCTGTGGCGGGCGTGGCGACGGCGAAGCAATTACCTGTGGCTGTTCGCCGTCACCTGGGCCGCGCCCATCGCGCTGGCGACGGTGCGCGTGCTCGCCAACTTCCATCTGCTCGGCGCCAGCCTGCTGATCGACAACTCCACGCTGCTGGCGATGACGGTCGAGGCGGTGCTGTCGAGCCTGGCCATCGCCTATCGCATCAGCCTGCTCAGCCGCGAGCGCGACGAGGCGCGCGAACAGGAGATCGCGGCGCGGCTGCTGGCCGACACCGATCCGCTGACCGGCCTGCTCAATCGTCGCGCTTTCCTGGCCCAGGCGATCGGGCGGGCGCACGACCAGCTGCTGCTGGTCCTCGACATCGACCATTTCAAGCGCGTCAACGAGACGATCGGCCATGACGGCGGCGACGAGGTGCTGCGTGTCGTGGCTCGTGCGCTGCGGGCCGCCGTTCCGCCGCACGCGCTGGTGGCGCGCATCGGCGGCGAGGAGTTCGCGATCGTCGTGCCCGCCGCCGACGCCCTCCGGCCCGGCGCGGTGCTGGAGCGGCTGCGCGCCGAGCGGATGCCGTTCGACGTGGCCGTCACCGCGTCGATCGGCACCTGCACCGGGCCGCTCGCGCGCGAGACCGACTGGAAGCTGCTCTACCGCCAGGCCGACCGCGCGCTGTTCGCCGCCAAGGCCGCCGGCCGCGACCGCGCCCGCGACGCCGCGCAGCTGCTCGCCGCCTGACTTGTCATCACCCCACGCGCTGCCGCATAGCGTGGCGATGGACACCCCCGTCGAGACGCTGTCGTTCGAGGACGCGCTGAAGGAGCTGGAGCGCATCGTGTCCCGGCTGGAAAGCGGTGACGCGACGCTGGACGAGTCGCTCGCCCTGTACGAGCGGGGCGACAGGTTGCGCGCGCGCTGTGCCGAGCGGCTGGACCAGGCGCAGACGCGGATCGAGGCGATCCGCCTCGACGCCGATGGCCGGCCCGCCGGTACGCAGCCATTCGCGGCCGGGTGAGCGTGGCCGTGCCGCTGGCGCTTCCGCAAGCGTTGGACGAGATCGCGCGGGCGGTGGACCGCCGCTTCGACCTGCTGCTGCCCGTCCCGGACGACGCACGCGCGGACCTGTACCGCTGCATGCGCCACGCCGCGATCGGCGGCGGCAAGCGGCTGCGCCCGCTGCTGGTCGCCGCGACCGCCGACCTGTTCGCGGTCGATCGAGGCACCAGTGAGCGCGTCGGCGTCGCGATCGAGGCCATCCACGTCTATTCGCTGATCCACGACGACCTGCCGGCGATGGACGACGACGACCTGCGCCGCGGCAAGCCCACCGCGCACAAGGCCTATGGCGAGGCGATCGCGATCCTGGCCGGTGACTGCCTGCACGCGCTCGCCTTTGAATGGGTGGCCGACGCCGCCGTCCACCCCGACCCGTTCGTGCGCGCGGAACTGACCCTCGAACTGGCCCGCGCCGCCGGCCCGTCGGGCATGGCGGGCGGCCAGGCGATGGACCTGGCTGCTTCCGGGCCGGCCTGCGCCACCCCCTTCGACCTCTCGGGCGTCACGCGGCTGCAGCAGATGAAGACGGGCGCGCTGATCGCCGTCGCGGTGGAGGCGGGTGCGATTCTTGGCCGCGTGCCGCCGGAAGGGCGCACTGGCCTGCGCGGCTATGCCCACGACCTGGGCCTCGCCTTCCAGATCGCCGACGATCTGCTCGACGCGGAAGGCGACGAGGCGGCGGTGGGCAAGGCGCTGCGCAAGGACGCGGACGCCGGCAAGGCGACCTTCCTGTCGCTGCTCGGCCCGGACCGCGCGCGCGAACAATGCGCGATGCTAGTCGAGCAAGCGATCGCGCATCTCCACGGCTATGGCGCCGAAGCCGACCTGCTCCGCGACCTCGCCCGCTATGTCGTGGAGCGCGATCGATGAGGATCGGGGTCTATCCCGGCACCTTCGACCCCATCACGCTGGGGCACCTGTCGATCATCCGGCGCGGCGCCAAGCTGGTCGATCGGCTGGTGATCGGCGTCACGACCAATCCCTCCAAGCAGCCGATGTTCTCCGTCGCCGAGCGCCTCGCCGCCGTGCGTCGGGAAACGCTGGCGCTGCCCGGCGACATCCAGGTGGTGTCGTTCAACTCGCTCCTGATGGACTTCGCGGATCGCGAGCGCGCGTCCGTCATCGTGCGCGGCCTGCGCGCGGTCGCCGACTTCGAATACGAGTATCAGATGGCGGGCATGAATCAGCAGCTCAACGACCGGGTGGAGACCGTTTTCCTGATGGCCGACGCCGCGCTGCAGCCGATCGCGTCGCGGCTGGTGAAGGAGATCGCGCGCTTCGGCGGCGACATCGCCCGCTTCGTCACCCCCGCCGTGCGGGAGGAGGTGCTGGCCAAGGTCGCCGCCGCCCCGCCGATATCGCTGAGCTGACGCACGCCCGTTCACCTTGGCGCAAGCGCCTGTCCGGTCTAAGCGGGGCCATGTTCGATCGCTTCCCGCTCTTCCGTTTCCTCGCCGCGCTGTTCGCCGCCGCCACGCTGCTCGCCGGCGCCGCGCCGGCGCAGGTCGATCCCAACGCCCCGCGCGCGGCCGCTGCCTCGCCCGACGACCCGCAGAACATCTGGGTGCTGGACCTTTCGACCGGCGG
>CAXTWJ010000259.1:366-4248 GCA_964247925.1 uncultured Sphingomonas sp. | reverse complement strand
AGCACGGCGGGCCGGTTGACCTTCAGCAGGGCCAGGTAGCGGCGGCCGTAGGTGGTCTCGGCCAGCATCGAGGGCTCAACCGCGCCGCGCGGCGGGCGCTGGCGATCGAGGCTGAGGGCGCCCGAGCGCAGCGACTCGAAGCCGAGCGTGCCGGCGGCGGCCGATGCCGCCTCGGCGCCCGTGCCGTGCCCGTCGAGCGTGAGGGTGTGGGCGGCGAGCAGCATGATCGCGGGGTCGGCGGCCAGCGCGCGCGCTATCTCCGCGCGACGCCGCTCGCCCCCCGACAGCGCCATCGCGGGCGCGGCGCGCAGGCGGGTCAGGCCGAACTCGTCGAGCAGCCGGTCGAGCTTGGCCGCGCGCGCCGCCTTGTCGGGCTCGGACAGCTCGAGGACGGTGGAGATGTTGCGCTCGATCGACAGGCCGCGGAAGATCGACGTCTCCTGCGGTAAATAGCCCAGGCCCAGGATCGCGCGCCGGTACATCGGCAGGCCGGTGATGTCGTCGCCGTCCAGCATGATGCGGCCCGAATCGGGCTTCACCAGCCCCATGACCGAATAGAAGCACGTGGTCTTGCCCGCGCCGTTGGGGCCGAGCAGCCCGACCACCTCACCCTTGCCGACCGACAGCGACACGTCGGCCAGCACCGAGCGCTTGTCGTAGGACTTGGCGATCGACACGACCTGCAGCCCGTCGATCACCGGCGGCTCGGTCCTGCGGGCGTTCAGCGTGTCGGTGACGGCGTCCATGCGGGCGGGCCTCGCAGCTTGAGGGTTAACGGCGGGTTAGCGCGCAATCGGTTGGCAGGAAACGTGCATAGCCGAATCGCGGGGGTGCCGCGAGGCCGCTATTGCCGGTCGGGAACGGAGAAGGTGCCGGTCACGCGCCCGCCGCGGCTGGTCGTGGTGCCAGCCGCGCCCGCGCCGCCGCTGCCCACCGACGACCCGTCGATCACCGCGCGCCCGGTGTCGAGGTTCAGCGTCAGGCGGCCGCCGTTCACCGTGTTGCCGCCCTGGGTCAGCGTCACCGCGCCCAGCATCGTGATGACGCGGCGGTTTAGGTCATAGATGCCGTAAGACGCGCGCGCGGTCTGGTCCGGCCGGCGCACGGTGACGCCGCCGCTCGCGTCAAGGCGGGACACCTGCGGGCTGCCGCCCACGACCTGGCCGGTGTAGGCGACGGTCATGCGCGCGGCGGTCAGCGTCATCTCCGCCTGCTTGACCGACACGTTGCCGACCAGCACGCCGCGATTGGCCTTGTCCTGCAGCTCGATATGATCGGCGCCGAAGTTGATCGGCGCGTTTGTGTCGTGCTTGCCTTGGGCCAGGACAGGGCCTGCGAGCAGGACAAGAAGGGCGAGGAAGCCGCGCATGGCGGCTATCTCGTCCGTCCGGGCACGATGCGCAAGCGGGCATCGCCGTCCAGCGTCACCGTGCGCGCTTCCAGGTCGGCGCGCAGCGCGTTCGCCGTGAACGTGCCCTGCGGCACCGTCCCCGTCACCGCGCCGCCGCTGACCAGCCGCCGCGTCTGAAGATCGACGGTCGCGTCGCGCGTGCGAAGGTCATAGCCGTCCGCGGCCTGGACGCGCACCGGGCCGTCCACATGGACGCGCTGCGTGTCCATGTCGTAATGCCCCCTGTCGGCGTGAAGCCGGGCGGGGCCGTCCGTCAGCTGGATGCGCGCGTCCAGCCGGTTGAGTTCGACGATCGGCTCGGCCGACGTGCGCTGCACCGCGGAGCCGGCCGTCAGCGTGAACGGCTGACCCTTCGTGTCCTGTCCCCGATAGGTCGCGGCCTGAATCTTCAGCCGCTCGCGCGCGACCTCCACCTTGTTCTTGTCGAGCACGAACGAGACGTCACCGCCCGAATAGATCGGCGCCATGACCAGGAACGCGGCCAGGATGCCGACCGCCACGGGCAGCAGGAACGACAGCGAACGGACCAGCCGGTCGTGGCTACGGCCCGGCAGCGCCCAGTTCTGCCGCGCCGACCGCTCGCGCTGGCCGGCGCGCGTCGCCGGGTCGAGCGCCACCTCAAGCATGAGCGAAGATGTCGATCTCGGGCCAACCCGCCAGGTCGAGCGCGGCGCGCGTCGGCAGGAAATCGAAGCACGCCTGCGCCATCGGAAGCCGACCCTCGCGGATCAGGCGCCGCTCCAGCTCGTTCTTGAGCCGGTGGAGGAAGCGGACATCGGAGGCCGCGTAATCCTTCTGCGCGTCCGACAGCTCCGGCCCGCCCCAATCGGACGACTGCTGCTGCTTGGACAGGTCCTGACCCAGCAGCTCCTTGACCAGTTCCTTCAGCCCGTGACGGTCCGTGTAGGTGCGGATCAGGCGCGAGGCGATCTTGGTGTCCCATGCCGGTGCGGCGACCACGCCGAGGTAATGGCGGATCGCGGCAATGTCGAAGCGGCCGAAATGATAGAGCTTCAGCCGCGCCGGGTCGCCCAGCAGCGCGCGCAGGTTGGGCGCGGCATAATCGCTGCCCGGGCGAAACCGGACCAGGTGCTCGTCCGGCCCACCGTCCGACAGCTGCACCACGCACAGCCGATCGCGGGGCGTGATCAGCCCCATCGTCTCCGTATCGACGGCGATCGTGGCGCCCGGCGCGAAGACGTCCGGCGGCAGGTCTTCTTCGTGGAAGTGAACGGTCATGGGTTGCGGCCCCTAGCCGGGCTGACCCTCGCGTGTCGAGCGTCGGCGCCGGAGGAGGTTGAGCGACTCGACCAGCGCGGAGAACGCCATGGCGGCGTAGATATAGCCTTTGGGCACATGGACGCCGAACCCGTCGGCGATCAGCACCAGCCCGATCATCAGCAGGAACGCCAGCGCCAGCATCACCACCGACGGGTTGCGGCCGATGAAGTCGGCGAGGGGATCGGCGGCGAGCAGCATGACGCCCACCGCCAGCACCACGGCCGCGATCATGATCGGCAGCTCGTCGGTCATGCCGACCGCGGTCAGGATCGAATCGATCGAGAAGACCAGGTCGAGCAGCAGGATCTGCACGACCGCGCCCGTCATCGAGGTCAGCGCCCCTTTCGCAACACCGGCAGTACCGTCGTGGCCCTCATCCATCGTGTGGCCGATCTCGGCGGTGGCCTTGTAGACCAGGAACAGGCCGCCCGCGATCAGGATCAGGTCGCGCCACGACAGCGCGGTTTCGAACGTCGGCTCGCCATGCGCGCCGGCCGCCCCCGTCAGCCCCAGATCGATCACCGGCGCGGTGAGCCGAACCAGCCAGGCGATGGCGGACAGGAGAGCGAGGCGCAGCACCAGCGCCAGCCCGATGCCCAGCCGCCGCACGCGCTGCCGGTCCGCCGGCGGCAGCTTGTTGGAGATGAGCGACACGAAGACGAGATTGTCGATCCCCAGCACGATCTCCAGCACCACCAGGGTAAGGAGCGCGGCCCAGGCGGCGGGGCTGGCAAGGAGGGCAAAGGCGTCCATGACCCCACCTGTGCCTCCCGTGCAACGCCCGCGCAAGGATTTGACGTAAGTCGGACGATTCACGCACGATTGGGTATCGGCAACGTCGCGCGGAGCTGTTATGGCGACAATAAGGCGCAAAAGCTTTTGGCGCCCGAGGGTCTGCGCTTGTTGTCCGACGCGCGGGGCTCGCTGAGGCATTTCGGGCGATCGGGAAGACGATCAGGGTTATGAGTTTCGACAAGGGTGGCCGCGGCAATCGTGGCGGACGCGGGCGCGACAAGCGCGACGGTTTCGGTGGTGACGAGTCTTCCGGCGGCTTCGGCGGCGGCGGTGATTTCGGCGGCGGCGGCTTCGGTGGCGATGCTCTTGACGGTGCACGCGATTGCGCCGGCCTCGGCGAGGCTGTCGGCAGTGGTGCGATAATCGACACGGTCGGGATCGAGATGGACGCCCCC
>CAXTWJ010000259.1:0-356 GCA_964247925.1 uncultured Sphingomonas sp. | reverse complement strand
CGACAAGCGCGACGGTTTTGGCGGCGACGAGTTCAGCGGCGGCGGTGGCCGCATGCCCCCCCAGGTCGTCGGCGAGGGTACCGGCGTGGTCAAGTTCTTCAACGCGCAGAAGGGCTTTGGCTTCGTGGTCCGCGACGACGGCGGCAAGGACGTGTTCGTGCACATCTCCGCGGTGGAGCAGGCGGGCCTGTCGGCGCTGGCCGAAGGGCAGCCGCTGGGCTTCACGCTGGTCGATCGTGGCGGCCGCATCTCGGCCACCGAGCTGAAGATCGACGGTGAGCCCATGCCCGTGCAGGAGCGCGCGCCGCGCGAGGGTGGCGACCGGGGCGGCTTCGGCGGCGGCGATCGCGCTCCGC
>CAXTWJ010000258.1:2001-4249 GCA_964247925.1 uncultured Sphingomonas sp. | reverse complement strand
TCGAAGACATAGCGGGTCGGCCGGCTGGCGGAGGGCCAGCCTTACGGCCCGGTCGAGGCGCTGCTCGCCGCCGTGCGCGGTCTCACCTATGCGCGCGCCGAGCAGCCCAAGGAACAGGCGGGCGACGCCGGCTATGGGCTGGAGACCGAGCTCGCCGAGCCGACGCCCGCGCTGATCGAGGCCGCCGCGCCCGCCGCGCACGCGCTGGACGCGCTGGTTCGGCCGCTCAACGCGCTCGCCCGGCGGCTGGAGGCGATCCTGGCGGAGGCACCCGACTGGATGGACGCGCCCGCGCGCGCGCGGATCGAGGGCGCGGTGGCCTCGATCGGCTGGCGGGCGGAGACGGTCGCGGCCTGGCTGGCGCTGCTCGCGCGCGTCGGTGGCCCGGCGGACCCCGACTTCGTGGATTGGCTGGCGGTCGATCGGGTTGAGGGGCGCGAGTACGACATCGGCCTCCACCGCCGTTGGCTCGACCCGACGCGGCCTTTCGCGGACACGGTGCTGAAGCCCGCGCATGGCGCGCTGGTCACGTCGGCGACGCTGACCGCCGGCGGCGGCTGGGACACCGCGGACGCGCGCGTCGGCGTGCCGCATCTGGGCCGGCCGGCGACGCATTTCGAAGCGCCCAGCCCGTTCAACTATCCCGACCAGGCCGAGGTGCTGATCGTGACGGACGCGAAGCGCGGCGACCTCGCGGCGCTAGCCAACGCGTACGCGCGGCTGATCGTCGCGGCGGGCGGCGGCACGCTGGGGCGGTTCACCGCCATCCGCCGGCTGCGCGCGGTCCACGGCCGCATCGCCGACCGGCTGGCGCGCGAAGGGCTGCCGCTGCACGCCCAGCACATCGATCCGGTCGATACGGGCACACTGGTCGATATCTTCCGCGACGATCCCCATGCGTCACTGCTGGGGACGGACGCGCTCAGGGACGGCGTCGATGTGCCCGGCCATTCGCTGCGACTGGTGGTCATGGAGGGCGTGCCCTGGCCCAAGCCGACGGTGCTCCACGCCGCGCGGCGGCTGGCGGGCGGGGGCGCCGCGCATGATGACCGCCTCGTCCGCGCCCGCCTCGCCCAGGCGTTCGGTCGGCTGATCCGCCGCGCGGACGATCGCGGCGCGTTCGTGTTGCTGTCCGCCGCCATGCCCTCGCGCCTGCTCGCCGCGTTCCCGCCCGGCGTGCCGGTCGCGCGCGTGACGCTGGACGAGGCGGTGGCGCGGGTCGCGTCGCGGCTTTCCTCGGCGCCATCGATCAGGCATGGGGCGGCTCTCGACGCCTGACGGAAGACGTAATGAAGACGCTGACGCTGCTGCGCCACGCCAAGTCGGGCTGGGACGATCCGGTGTCGCGCGACTTCGACCGGCCGCTGAACCCGAAGGGTCGCCGTGCCGCCGCGCTGGTCGGGCGCCACCTGCGCGACCAAGGCGTGCGGTTCGACCATGTCGTCGCCTCGCCCGCGCTGCGCGTCCAGCAGACGCTCGACGAGGTCGCGTCCGGCTATCGCGCGGCGCTCGAACCCGCCTGGGACCGGCGCATCTATCTGGCGTCCGCCGCGACCCTGCTGGACGTGGTGCGCGAGCTGCCCGAGGCGGCGGCGAGCGCGCTGCTGACCGGGCACAATCCCGGGCTGGAGGACCTCGTCCTGCTGCTGGTGCCCGCCGCGGCGGACGGCCCTCGCGGCGAGGTCGAGGACAAATACCCCACCGCCAGCGTCGCCGAGCTCAGCTTCGCGGTCGATCGCTGGGCCGATGTGGGCGAGGGCGGGGCGCAGCTGGTCCGGTTCACGCGCCCGCGTGATCTCGACCCGACGCTGGGGCCGGACACGGATTGACGGCGACCGTCCACCTGCTGTGCGGCTCGACCGGCGCGGGCAAGACGACCTACGCGCGTGCGCTTGCGGACGAGCTGGGCGCGGCCAGCTTTTCGATCGACGTGTGGATGACGGCCCTGTTCTGGATGGACGCGGCTACCCCGATAGCGCCCGACTGGTCGATCGAGCGCGTGCGCCGCTGCGGCGCGCTGATGTGGGCGACCGCGCGCGACGTTGCGCGGCGTGGCCCTCCCTGCGTGCTGGAAGCCGGTCTGACCCCGCGGCCCGAGCGCGCCCGCTGGGCGGCAGGGGCGGCGGCGGACGCCAGCAGCGGGGGGCGGATCCGGGAGACGGGTGCTCCGCGGTGTTCGGCGAGGCGTGCGGCGAGATGGTCGGCGGCGGCCGGCGCCCGTCCAGCGGCCCGGCGCGCGGGCAGGACC
>CAXTWJ010000258.1:0-1991 GCA_964247925.1 uncultured Sphingomonas sp. | reverse complement strand
TCCGGCTGCACGGGCTGGATTTGCCCGCCGACGAGCGCTGGCGGCGTGTGGAGGCGCGCAATGCCGACGCGCAGGCGGATCAGCTCGCCTTCCCGGTCACGCGCGAGCTGTTCGACTTCGTGGAAACGATGTGGGAGCCGCCCGCCGACGACGAGCTCGCCGCGTTCAACGGCGTGCGCCGGACGGGGTAGGGCTGTCCTACACGCCGTGGAGCGGCCATGATGACGACCGCTCTTTGACACCGCTGCCTCTGATGCTCCGGCTCGACCCCGTGGCCCGCCAAGAATGCGTTTTGGCGTTACCTTTGGTCACCTTTGGGGCCGCGCGGAGGTGCTGTTCGCGGCAACTTCGCCAACTTCGGCCGCGAACGGTTCAGCCTTTCAGCCGACCCTTGAGCGCCGCCAACGCCCCGAACGGCCCGGCGTCGCCCTCGCCCAATACCCCCGCCTCTTTCAGCGCGGCATCGGCGTCGGACGCGCGCGGAAAGGGATCGAGCGCCAAGACCAGCGTTTCCGCCGCCGCCTCGCCCAGATCGACGGCGCCGTTCTCGATCGGCAGCGTGTCGATCGCATCGCCCGACAGCTCCAGTTCCTCCTCCCCGACTACGGCGTCCTCGACGAAGCGCAGCGCCACGGGTTCGTCGACGCTCGCGTCCAGCGGCTCGCCCGTGACCGAGCAGGCCTGCATCACCTGACCACGCACCCGGCCGACGACGACCACCGCGCCCGCCTCGCGCTGGACCGACAGCTCGGCTTCGAGTTGCTCGACCCCCAGCAGGCCGAAGCGTCGCGCCAGGGCGGCGCGCTCGCCCTCGTCCGCCGCGATCCGCACGTTCCGCGCGCGCTCTCCGATGGCATCCAGCCGCTCGGGCCGGGAAAACTCCGGCTGGTGCGGGGGCCTCACGGCATCTCCCCCGCGACGATCCGGTCGAGCGACATCGCGGCGAGGCCGTCGCGCAGCGCGCCCAGCGCCGCCACCGTATGCGCCAGCGCGGCCGGTTCGGGTGGCGCACCCCGATAGAGGTTGCGGATCAGCGCCGGGGCGGGATCGCCCGCCGCCCAGCCGTCGCGATAGGCGCCCAGTCGCCCGCCCAGCATCGCCATCATCCGCCCGATATGCTTGCTGACCACGATGTCGCCGATCCCCGACTCGCGCAGCTGGCCATCCATGTCCTCGACGAACCGCTCGGCGAGCCGCGCCGCCGGCTCCGCGCCCGCCTCCTCCGTCTCCAGCCGAAGCAGCACGGCCGCGAGCACCGCGGCGACCATGTCGAAGCGGCCATCGACCGTGTCGGGCACCGCGCCATCAAGATACCAGTGCGGTGCCCGCGCCCGCGCCACGACGGTCTGGTAGAGCGGCGCGACCTCCCCGCGGCGTTCGCCCATCAGCCTTCCAAGCCAGCCCAACCGCGTCTTCCTTCCTTGCCTGCCGTCGTGCGCTGGCATATCGAAGTGCGCGGTCGCCTTTGCAATCGGCGGACCCGCGTGTCGCGTGAGGTATCGATGTCCCCGTTCCGTCAACTGGCGCTGGCCGCCACCGCCCTGCTCGCCGCCGGCTGCGTGCCGCTGCGCCAGCATCAGGGCTACATCATCGACGCGGACCTGGTGAACTCGGTGCAGCCCGGTGTCGATAATCGGGATTCGGTGCTGCAGACGCTGGGCAAGCCGTCGATCAACGGCCAGTTCAACGACCGCGACTGGTATTACCTCGCGCGGGACACGCACAACCTGGCGTTCCGCAACCCCAAGGCGCAGGACCAGCTGACGCTGCAGATCAGCTTCGACGCGAACGGCACGGTGACAACGGTGCGGCGCGGCGGGCTCGATCAGGTCGCGGCCGTCGATCCGTACGGCAGGACCACGCCGACGCTGGGCAAGAAGCGCGGCTTCTTCCAGGACCTGTTCGGCAATATCGGCGCGGTCGGCGCACCGGGGACGGGGGGCGGCGACACCGGCGGCGGGTCGACGACCGGGCTCTGCGCCTCGACCGAC
>CAXTWJ010000257.1:3980-4260 GCA_964247925.1 uncultured Sphingomonas sp. | reverse complement strand
CCGCCCATGTCCCCGCCCCTCATCATCGCCGTGCCCAAGGGACGCATCCTGGTCGAGGCACAGCCGCTGCTCGCGGCCGCCGGCGCGGATCCGGAAGCGGCGTTCTTCGACGAAGGCAGCCGCGCGCTCCGCTTCGCCACCGATAGCCCCGGCGTGGAGCTGATCCGGGTGCGCGCGTTCGACGTCGCCACCTTCGTCGCGCACGGCGCCGCGCAGCTCGGCATCGTCGGCGCGGCCCGTGAACCCCCCATAGGCTAACCCGCCAAAAAAACCCCCCACC
>CAXTWJ010000257.1:0-3970 GCA_964247925.1 uncultured Sphingomonas sp. | reverse complement strand
GAGTTCGGCTACCCGGAACTCTACGCGCCCGTCGATCTGGGCATTGGCCGTTGCCGCCTTTCCGTGGCCGAGCCGGCCGACCTTGCCGCCCGTGACGACCCGCGCGGCTGGAGCCATGTGCGCGTCGCCACCAAATATCCGCACGTGACCCAGGCCCACTTCGCCGCGCGCGGCGTGCAGGCGGAGTGCGTCAAGCTGAACGGTGCCATGGAGCTTGCGCCCACGCTGGGCCTGGCGCCGCGCATCGTTGATCTGGTCAGTTCCGGTCGGACGCTCCAGGAGAACGGGCTCGTCGAGGTGGAGCGCATCCTCGACGTCACCAGCCGCCTTGTCGTCAATCGCGCGGCGATGAAGACGCGGGCCGACGTGGTGCCGCTGGTGGAAGCGTTCCGCCGCGCGGTGGGCGAGGCGCGCGCCGCGTGATCCTGCTCTCTACCCGTGACCCTCGCTTCGGCGAGGCGTTCGACGCGCTCGTCAACGCGCGCCGCGAGGCCGCCGCCGATGTGGCGCGCGACGTCGCCGCGATCGTGCGCGCGGTCAAGGACGATGGCGCGGCCGCCGTCGCGGCCTATACGCGCACGCTGGACCGGCACGACCTCGACGAGACGGGCTGGCGGATCGAACCCGCGGCCTGCGCCGACGCCTATCGGGCACTCGATCCCGAGCTGCGCGGCGCGCTCGAGCTCGCGGCCGGTCGCATCCGCGCCTATCACGAGCGCCAGCGTCCCGCCGACAGCGACTATACGGACGCCGCCGGTGTCCGCCTCGGCACGCGCTGGCGACCGGTCGATGCGGCGGGGCTGTATGTGCCGGGCGGCCGCGCGGCCTACCCGTCCTCGCTGCTGATGAACGCCATTCCCGCCAAGGTCGCGGGCGTCGAACGAATCGCGATGGTCACTCCGACGCCCGACGGGCAGGTCAACCCGCTCGTCCTCGCCGCCGCGCATCTGGCCCAGGTCGATGAGGTCTGGCGCGTGGGCGGCGCGCAGGGGGTCGCGGCGCTGGCCCATGGCGCCGGCCCGATCCGGCCCGTCGATGTCGTCACCGGCCCCGGCAATGCCTGGGTCGCGGAGGCCAAGCGCCAGCTGTACGGCGTGGTCGGCATCGACATGGTCGCGGGGCCGTCGGAGATCGTCGTCGTCGCCGATGCGGCCAACGATCCCGACTGGATCGCCGCCGACCTGCTCAGCCAGGCGGAGCACGACACCACCACCCAATCGATCCTGTTCACCGATGCAGAGCCCCTCGCCCATCGCGTCGCCAAAGCGGTGGACCGCCAGCTCGGCGACCTCGCCACCCACGCGGTCGCGCGAGCCGCCTGGGACGCGAACGGCGCCATCGTGATCGTGGAGGAACTCGCCGACGCCATTGCGCTGAGCGACCGGCTCGCCCCCGAGCATCTGCAGCTCGCGGTCGATGACCCGCAGGCGCTGTTCGACCGCGTCCGCCACGCGGGCAGCGTCTTTCTGGGGCGTCACACGCCCGAGGCGATCGGCGACTATGTCGCCGGCCCCAATCACGTTCTCCCCACCGGCCGCCGCGCCCGCTTCGCATCGGGGCTGGGCGTACTCGACTTCATGAAGCGGACCAGCTTCCTGCAGCTCGACGAAGCGTCCTTGCGCGAACTCGGCCCCGCGACCGTGGCTTTGGCGAACGCCGAGGGCCTGCCCGCCCATGCGCGGTCGGTCGCCCTGCGACTCCGGCTCAACAGCGTCTAGCTGGCGGACCTAAGTGCCTGAACAACAGGCAGCCTTTTACCCGACCTAAACCTATGTTGCTCAAGATCGCGGGTCATGGGAGCCAGCTTCACCGTCACCGTCGAGCCCGAGCGCGATCTGATCCGTCTCACTCTCGCCGGCCTGTTCGAGACGTCGGACGCGCACGCCTTTGATCGGCAGCGCCGGGCCGGCATGCGCGGGCTGCGCTGCCGACCCAATCAGCACCTGACGCTGGTCGATATTTCCGCCATGAAGATCCAGCCGCAGGACATCCTGCCGCTCTTTGCCGACATCCTCGCCGACCCGCGCACGCACGCGCGCAGGCTCGCCTTCGTGACCGGTGCGTCGCTGGCCCGGATGCAAATCAAGCGATTGCCGCAACGGGCGAGCGTCGCCGTGTTCGCGACCGCCGCCGCCGCGGAGGGCTGGCTGTTCGCCGGGTCGATGCCGCTCGCGCGGACGGGGTGACGGATCGGGCGCGCACGCCTACATGGCCCCGCGATGTCCCGCACCGCCCATCGTTCCCGCGCCCGCGCCGCCGCGCGGCTCGCCGCCGTTCAGGCCCTCTACCAGCAGGAGATGGAAGGTTTGGCGGTGCCGCAGTTGCTGCACGAGTTTCACCAGCACCGGCTCGGCGCGACCATCGAGGAAGTCGAATATGCCGAACCGGAGGTCGATTTCTTCGACGATCTGGTGCGGGGCACCCATGCCCGGCTCACCGAGATCGACACCGCGATCGCCGGTCGCCTGGCGCAGGGCTGGAGCCTGGAGCGGCTCGACAAGCCGATGAAAGCGATCCTGCGCGCGGGCACCTATGAGCTGCTCGCCCGCGCCGACGTGCCGGTCGGCGCCGTGATCAGTGAATATGTCGATGTGGCCCACGCCTTCTATGAGCGCCGCGAGGCGGGCTTCGTGAACGGGCTGCTCGACGGCATCGCCAAGCAGGTCCGCGCCTGATCGGGCACGAACCTCAGGGCATTGTGCTGACGAAGACCCGCTCCGCGCAATATTCGGCGATCCACGCCAGCCCGGCCGCTTCCGCCTCATCGTAGCTCCGATAGGGCTCGCCACCGATCATCGCGACCGACTCGGCTTCCGTACCGTCGCCGCATGATTTCAGCGCGGAACCGTTCAGGCTGAAACGGCCGTCGTCCAGCCGTTCGATGCTGACGCAGTCGCTCTCCTCGGGCGCGCGCTCGCCCGGCGGCAGCTTGATGATTTCCATGGCCTGTTCTCCTCCCCCATCAACGCGCGACGCGAGCAGCAGGTGCATGCTTACCTTCGCCTTTACCCCGTTTCACCGGAACTCAATGCTCGTCGAAGGCTTAAGCCCCCGATCGCGGGGAGTATCATGTCGAGCGAATCGGATCTGCAGCGGCTGCGCGCCAGGCCACGCCTGAAACTGTTCGAGCCAACGGTCATGCGCGATGGCGCGCACGAGGCCAAAATCCACCTGCTTGACCTGTCGGCGACGGGCGCTCTGGCCCATGCCGCCATCCCGCCAAGAGCCTCCGCGCGCGTGCTGGTCACGCTGGGGACGGAAAACCGGACCGCGACGGTGATATGGGTGGAGGGCCATCGCTTCGGCATTGCCTTCACCGTGCCGCTCACTGATCATCAAGTCGCGGCCACGATCGCGCCGGAAATCCGCCGCACCGGCACGCGCTGACGCGGGCGCGCGGGCGCGCTACACGGGCCGTGTGACCGAGGGGGAGTTCATCACCGCATTGCGCCGCCTGCCGCTGCACGAGGGCGCGCGCGGGTTGCTCGATGACGCGGCGGTGATCGGGGATTTGGTGCTGACCACCGACACGCTGGTCGAGGGCGTCCACTTCCTGCCCGACGACCCGCCCGGCGACGTTGCATGGAAGCTGCTGGCGGTGAACCTGTCGGACCTGGCCGCGAACGGCGCGACGATCGAGGGCGTGCTGCTGAACTACCCCTTGGGCGAGCCGGGCTGGGACGCGGCGTTCCTCGCCGGGCTGGGCGAGGCGTTGCGGGCGCTCGGTTGCTCGCTGATCGGCGGCGACACCGTGGCGCGGCCCGCCGGCAGCCCGCGCGTGCTGAGCGCCACCGCCGGCGGGCGTGCCGCGCCCGCTCCGGCGCGGACCGGCGCGCGGGAGGGCGATCCGCTGTGGGTCACCGGCACGATCGGCGATGCCGGCGCGGGGCTCGCGATCGCGCGGGCGGCGATAGGCGGCGAGCAGCGCCGCCGGGCCTTCCGCGCCCTCGCCTTGCGGAAGGCCGCGCGC
>CAXTWJ010000256.1:0-4274 GCA_964247925.1 uncultured Sphingomonas sp. | reverse complement strand
CATCGTAAGATCGTCTTAACCTCCTCGCGCGCATGGCGTCACGTCAGAAACGGGTCCGCCGGGCGGCGGGCGCGACAGGGCACCCATGCGATGAGCCTCGATCACTCTCGTCCTTTCCTCTCGCGGCTGGTCAGCGACGTGCGTGGCAATACGCTCGCGATCATGGCCGCCGCCATGTTCCCGATGATCGGGCTGGTCGGTGGCGGCATCGACATCGGCCGCATGTACATCACCAAGACCCGCTTGCAGCACGCCTGCGACGCCGGCGCGCTGGCGGGGCGCAAGGCGATGGGCGGCGGCACCTGGGCGCAGACGGTGAACGGCACGGCGAACTACCCGCAAACCTCCGCCCAGCGCTTCTTCGACGCCAATTTCCTGCAGGGCTCCTATGGCTCCGGCACGGTGACCAGGGCGTTCACCGAGTCGAACGGCAAGGTCATGGGCAGCGCCTCCGTGCCGCTTCCCATGACCCTGATGAAGGTCTTCAATGTCGCGGACCAGACGCTGGCGGTGACCTGTTCCAGCGAGATGCGCCTGCCCAACACCGACATCATGTTCGTGCTGGATACGACCGGATCGATGGGCGAGATTCCCGCCGGCGATACGCAGACCAAGATGGCCAGCCTGAAGACGTCGGTGAAGTGCTTCTACGAGATCGTGGCGCGGCTCGACACGGACGCGACCTGCACCACCGGCACGCCCGGCGGCGGCACGGGCAATCAGGTCCAGATCCGCTTCGGTTTCGTGCCCTACTCGATGAACGTGAATGTGGGCAGGCTGCTGAACCCGGCCTGGTTCGCCGACCAGTGGAACTATCAGTCGCGCGAGCCGCAGTGGACGCAGACGACCACCTACACGCAGGGCACGGCGACGAGCAGCGGAGCGACGACCAGTAACGGCAACTGGTACACCAGCGGCAACGAGGTGAGCTACAACGGCAACACGTACACGCTGGCTGGCAGCTATCCAGGGGCGTGCAGCAGCAAGACGCCGGCCGATAGCGGGCCGAACTTCGGCAACGAAGGTGCCCCGTACGCGCAGCAAACGACCCAGAGCGGCAGTAACCGGGTCACGACGTACAAGACGGACGCGACCGGTGTGCAGCGCGACTATGAGAACTCCTACGTGAGCGGCACCTGCTACTACGGCTATCGCGACCGTGTCGTGACGCGCACCACTAGTTGGAGCAGGACGGATACCGGCACCACGACCCAGACGTTCAGCCAGTGGCACTACGGGCAGATCCTGACCAACGTCGCCGGCTTCAAGAGCCAGACGAGCTGGCCCAAGAGCATCACGTTGCCGATCGGCAGCAACGGCACCGCGCGGACGGTCAGCTGGGACGGCTGCATCGAGGAGCGCGCGACGGTGCGCCAATCGAGCTACAATCCCATCCCGAGCGGCGCGCAGGACTTGGACATCGACACGGTGCCCAGCAGCGCGACCGGCAGTCAGTGGGGGCCGGCGCTGCGGGATACGCTGTTCGCGCGCAGGATCAACAACAGCCGCACGACCGCGGACGTCTATTCCACTCAGGACATGAGCAACGACACGGCATACGTCTGCCCCGTGCAGGCCACCAAGATGCAGTCCTGGCCCACGGCGACCGCCTTCGATGCCTACGTCGATCAACTCCAGCCCAACGGTAACACCTATCACGACATCGGCCTCTTGTGGGGCGCCCGCCTCATGTCGCCGACCGGCATCTTCGGGTCGGAGAACGCGCTGACACCCGCCGGTGGCGAGATCCAGCGCAACATGATCTTCATGACCGACGGTGACGCCTGCACCGATTCGGACAACTATCAGGCATATGGCTGGGCTTGGTACGACCGGCGTCAGACCGATCCCGCAACGGTGCCGACGGAGGGCTGCACGGAGACGGGCACGCTGACCCAGCAGGTCAACGCCCGCACCAGCGCGCTGTGCACGGCGATCAAGAACAAGAACATCACGCTGTGGGTCGTCACCTTCGGCTACGTCGCCCCAACCACGGTGACGCGGATGACGAACTGCGCGTCGCCCGATCGCTACTTCGCGGCGACGAACGCGGCAACGCTGCAATCGACCTTCGCGTCCATCGCCAACCAGATCTCGCAGCTGAGGCTCACCCAATGAGGCTGCGCTCACTCGCCCGGGATCGACGTGGCGTCACCGTGGTCGAGTTCGCCATAGTCGCCCCGGTGATGATCATGTTCCTGCTCGGCGCCTTCGACATGGCCCACACCCTCTACATGCAGGGCGTGCTCCAGGGCGTCGTGCAGAAGGCGGCGCGCGACTCGAGCCTGGAGGACGCTACGGACACGACGTCGCAGAGCACGCTGGACACCAGGGTACGCCAGCAGGTGAAGCTGCTGGATAGCGACGCCAATGTCACGTTCAGCCGTCGCTTCTACCGAACCTTCTCCGACGCCGCCGCCGCGCGCGCGGAAACCTGGACCGTGGACAGCAACCATGACGGGGTCTGCGACAATGGCGAGCCGTTCACCGACACCAACAACAACGGCGTACGCGATCTCGACGGAGGCGATGCCGGTCAGGGCGGGGCGTATGACCGGACGATCTACAAGGTGACGGTCAGCTACCCGCGCCTGTTCCCGATCGACCGCTTCATCGGCGGCTCGGCGAACACGAAGCTGGTCGCGAGCACGATCCTGCAGAACCAGCCTTACGGCGACCAGGGCAGTTACGCGGCGCCGACCACGGGACATTGCCCATGACGCGTTCCATCAACGGCCCGCTGATCAGGCTGGGTGCCCGCCTGCGTGACGACCGCGATGGCGTCGCGCTGATCGAGTTCGCGTTCATCATGCCCATCCTGCTGCTGCTCAGCCTGACCGGCGCGGAGCTGCTCAATTACACGACCACGCGGATGCGCGTCAGCCAGCTCGCGCTGCAGCTCGCCGACAACGCCGCGCGCATGGGCAAGGGCACGCAGATCACCGCCAAGTCGATCAGCGAGACCGACATCAACGACCTGTTCGCCGGCGCGCAGCTCCAGTCGGGCGAGCTGGACCTGCAGCGCAATGGCCGGGTAATCCTGACCGATGTCGAACCGGTCGCCAGTCCGAACACCACGAACAAGTACAAGATCGTCTGGCAACGCTGTTACGGCGCCGTCACGAGCCATGCCTCGCAATACGGGACGGCAGGACAGACCAACCTCAACTATGTCGGGCCGTCCTCCATGCAGACGACGGCGCAGGACGACAACGCGACCATGTTCGTGGAGGTGTTCTACAACTACACGCCGCTGATCTCCGCGTCGCGCGCGCCCAGCTCGACGATGGATGAGATCGCGTCGATGGCCGTGCGCGACCGCCGCGACCTGAGCGATGATAGTGCTTCAGGTGCAGCCGCGACCCATCCTAAAGGCATCTACAACAACGAGCACGTTACCGCTTCGACCTGCTAGCGGCGACCCACGATCGAGCGCACCGCCGCGACGACCTTGTCGGCGGTGATCAGCGCCTGCTTCTCCAGGTTCGCCGCGTACGGCAGCGGCACGTCCTCGTTGCAGACGCGCAGCACCGGCGCGTCCAGGTCGTCGAAGCCTTCCTCCATGCAGATCGCCATGATCTCGCTCGCGATCGAGCACGTCGGCCAGCCTTCCTCCACCACCACCATCCGGTTGGTCTTGGCCAAGCTCTTCAGCACCGCCGCACGATCGAGCGGGCGCAGCGTGCGCAGGTCGATCACCTCCGCCGCGATGTCCTCGCCCGCCAGCGTGCCCGCCGCCTCCAGCGCGACGCCGACGCCGATCGAATAGGAGACGATCGTGACGTCGGCGCCCTCGCGCACGACCCGCGCCTTGCCGATCGGCAGCACCCAGTCGTCCACCTGCGGCACCTCGAAGCTGCGGCCGTAAAGCAGCTCGTTTTCCAGAAACACGACCGGGTCCGTCGTGCGGATCGCCGCCTTGAGCAGTCCCTTCGCGTCCGCCGCGTCATAGGGCGCGATTACGATCAGCCCGGGGACGCTGGCGTACCACGGTCCGAAGTTCTGGCTGTGCTGCGCGCCAACGCGCGAGGCGGCGCCGTTGGGGCCGCGAAACACCACGGGGCAGCGCATCTGCCCGCCCGACATGTAGTTCGTCTTGGCGGCCGAGTTCACCAGGTGATCGATCGCCTGCAGCGCGAAGTTGAACGTCATGAACTCGACGATCGGCCGCAATCCGCCCATCGCCGCGCCCGTGCCGACGCCCGCGAAGCCATATTCCGTGATCGGCGTGTCGATCACGCGCCGGTCGCCGAACTCGTCGAGCAGGCCCTGCG
>CAXTWJ010000255.1:0-4282 GCA_964247925.1 uncultured Sphingomonas sp. | reverse complement strand
CCGCGGGCGCGACCTTGGCGCAGATCTGGGTGAGCGGCCAGTGCCATGGCGTGATCATCGCCACGACGCCGACCGGTTCGTGGACCACCCGTGCCTTGCCGACCCGCTCCTCCCACTGGAACTCGTTCAGCGCCTTTAGCGTGTTGAGGATATAGCCGAGGCCCGCCGGCACCTGCGCCGCTTGCGCGAAGCCGATCGGCGCGCCCATCTCCTCGCTGACCGCGCGCGCGAGATCAGGGATGCGTGTCTTGTACCCCTCGATGATTCGCTCCAGCAGCGCGGCGCGCTCGGCCGGGCTGGTCTGGCCGTAGCTGTCGAAGGCGCGGCGCGCCGCCGCGACGGCGCGGTCGACATCGGCGGCGGTGCCCAGCGTGATCTCGGTCACCGGCTGCTCGGTCGCGGGATTGATCACCTCCCAGCGCCGCCCACCGTCGCTCGCTATCCACTGGCCGTCGATGAAGTGCTTGAGATGGCTGTTCACGGCACCGCTCCTGATCGATTGTTTGCCATGATCCATGCGGCGGGGCAGAACTCGTTGCAACGGGAAACGAGACGGGGGACGGCGATGGCGAGGACGGCCTTTATCGAGACCACGGGCGGTCCCGAGGTGATCCGCTGGCATGACGTCCCGCTGCCCCCGCCCGCGCCCGGCGAGGTGCGCGTCCGGCACACGGCCGTGGGTCTGAACTACATCGACACCTATCAGCGCGGCGGTCTGTACCCCGTCACGCTGCCGAGCGGCCTGGGATCGGAGGCGGTGGGCGTCGTCGAGAGGGTCGGCGCGGGCGTCGCGCTGGCGGTCGGCGACCGGGTCGGCACCTGGGGGCCGGCGCTGGGCGCCTATGCCGACGCGCGAAACGTCAACGTGGAGCAGCTGATCCGGTTGCCTGACGACGTGCCCGACGAGACGGCGGCCGCGATCCTGCTCAAGGGCGCGACCGCCGGCTTCCTGGTCGAGGACTGCGCGCGGGTGCAACCCGGACAGACGGTGTTGGCCCACGCGGCGGCGGGCGGCGTCGGCCACCTGCTGGTCGGCTGGCTCAAGGCGGTCGGGGCGACGGTGATCGGCACCACGCGCTCCCCCGACAAGGCGGATCGCGTGCGCGCGGCCGGTGCCGATCACGTGCTGATCACGGGCGAGGGCGACTGGGTTGCCGAAGCCCGTGCGCTGACTGGCGACGCGGGTGTGGCGACGGTGTTCGACGGGGTGGGCGCGGCGACCTGGGAAGGGTCGCTGGCCGCGACCGGGCGGCGCGGGCTGATCGTCAGCTACGGCAACGCGGGCGGGGCGGTAACGGGCTTGGCGTTGGGCACGCTCGCCCGGCGCGGGTCGCTGTTCGTGACCCGCCCGACCCTGTTCGACTATGCGACGACCCCGGGCGAGCGACAGGCTCTGGCCGATCGGGTGTTCGCGATGCTGGCGCGCGGCGCGATCCGGCCGGAGATCGGGCAGCACTACCGGCTGGAGGAGGCGGCGGAGGCGCATCGCGCGCTGGAATCGGGGAAGACGGTGGGGAGCAGCGTGCTGATCCCGTAGGGGTCAGGTCCAGTACAGGATGCGCGCGTGGGGCAGCACGGCCGCGATCTCCATTTCGAAGAACCGGCGCAGCGCCTTCATGGTGTCGGCATCATAGACGTGCTTGATCGAGCCGAACTTGGTCCGCTTCTCGGTCCGTTGCCCCGGATCCATCTCCAGCGCGGAGCCGGGATACCAGCTGTCGAGCACCGCCTTCGACCCGGGGGTGAAACGGTGGGTGATCAGCTCCACCGTCAAGTCCGGGTCGGGCACCCCGTCCAGCGCGGCCGCGGCCTCGCGGATCAGCTGGCCATATGCCTCCTCCCAGCCCGGCGCGGCGATGATCGGCGCGATCGTGAGACCGACCCTGTACCCCGCCAGCGCGACCCGACGCATCGCGACGAGCCGCTGCGCGACGGGGCTGGTGCCCCCCTCGAACCGGGCGAAGCGCGGCGGGTTGACCGATACGCGCATCCGCGTGCGGCCATGATGCGCGAGGTCGAGCAGCGGTTCGACCGCGGCGAACTTGCTGGTGAAGCGCAGCTGCGCATCCGCGTCCCATGCACCCATATAGTCGATCAGCGCCGACAGCGACCCGGTCAGATGCTCGATCCCGAGCGGGTCGGTGTAGCAGGACGCCTCATAAGTCGTGCCCTCGTGCGCCCGCGCGTGCGACCGCGAGGTGACCTTGCCCTGGCCCAGGTGACGCGGCAGCTCGTCGAAGATCTCGGGCAGGTTGGCATAGACGCGCGTGATCGGCGGCCCCTTGAGCGACCCAGCGAGATAGCAGTAGCTGCAATGCGCCGGGCACCCTTCCGCGAGATCGACGCGCCAGTCGGCGGACGGCGCGATCGGTTGCAGGCGGCGCCTCGATGGCGGGGCGACGGTCAACGCCAGCGTCTGCTTCGCCTGGGCATATTGCCGGCGGGGGTCGTCGGGGAGGTCGAGCTGGAGGCGGTCGGACGGCAGTTCCACCACCTCGACGCCCAGCCCCGCCGCTCGTTCCGCGATCGCGCGGCCGTGATCCCAGCCGAGCGCGCTCCTGGTCGCGAGAAGCCGACGGGGGAGCCAGAGGCGGGCAGAAGTGAGCGGGGCGGCGGTTGCCATGCGTGCACAACCGCCGACGGGCCGCCAGGTGCCGCGCCATCGCGATCTGGCGGGTCACGGCGGCGCTTTGCGATGAGCGGCCTTCTCGTCACGCCAGGTGACGGAGTGCGGCGGCCGTTGTTAACTCTGTTGCAATCGACGGGTGCTCATGCTTTTCCGGCCACGGCATCATGTCAGGCACAAGGGAGTGTGTGTGATGAAGATCAAGACGATTCTGGCGGCGGCTGCGGCGGCGTCGCTGATGGCGGCGCCAGCGATGGCGGCGCCGACCAACCCGGCGGCGAGCCTGTCGGTGACGAAGAGCGTGCGCGCGGGCGCGCCGGCGGGCAAGGCGAGCCGGCTGAGCGGTGGCCTGTTTGGTGGCGGCACGATCATCGCGGTGATCGCGGTGGCGGCGGTTATCGTCGGCATCGTCCTGGTCGCGGACGATGACAATTCCGACAGCAACTGAGCTGTTGTCGAGGTGAACGGAAAAGGGGGCCGATCGGCCCCCTTTCTTTGGTGCGGTGGTGTCCGGCAAGCGCCGCGTTGTCGGTTCTTGCTGTAGCAAGGCCGGCCGCTCCGGCGGCGCGTCGACCCTGTCGGCCGGCGCGCCGCGCGGGCGTGGCCGGGCTCAGCCGGAGTAGTACATGTCGTACTCCACCGGGCTCGGCGTCATCTCCCACCGCGCCACATCCTGGAACTTGATCTCCACATAGGCCTCGATCTGATCCTTGGAGAACACGTCGCCGCGCAGCAGGAAGTCGTGATCGGCCTGCAATGACTCCAGCGCCTCGCGCAGCGACGCGCAGACGGTGGGCACGTTCGCGAGCTCAGCTGGCGGCAGGTCATACAGGTTCTTGTCCATCGCCTCCCCGGGATGGAGCTTGTTCTGGATGCCGTCCAGGCCCGCCATCATCAGCGCGGCATAGGCGAGGTAGGGATTGGCCAGCGCATCGGGGAAGCGGACCTCCACGCGCTTCGACTTGGCACCGGTGCCGTACGGGATGCGGCACGAGGCGGAGCGGTTGCGCGAGGAATAGGCGAGCAGCACCGGCGCCTCATAGCCCGGCACCAGCCGCTTGTAGCTGTTGGTCGAAGGGTTGGTGAACGCGTTCAGCGCCTTGGCGTGCTTGATGATGCCGCCGATGAAATACAGGCACATGTCGGACAGGCCGGCATAGCCGTTGCCCGCGAACAGAGGAGTTCCGCCGTTCCAGATCGAGAAGTGCGTGTGCATCCCCGAGCCGTTATCCTCCTTGATCGGCTTGGGCATGAACGTCGCCGTCTTGCCATAGGCGTGCGCGACCTGGTGCACGACGTACTTGTAAATCTGCATCCGGTCCGCCGTCGTGGTCAGCGTGCCGAAGGTCAGGCCAAGCTCGTGCTGCGCGGCCGCGACCTCATGGTGATGCTTGTCGCAGGGCAGGCCCATCTCGAGCATCGTTGAGACCATCTCGCCACGGATATCGACTGCGGAGTCCACCGGGGCGACCGGGAAATAGCCGCCCTTGGCGCGCGGCCGGTGCGCCAGATTGCCGCCCTCATATTCCCGGCCGGTGTTGGTCGGCAGCTCGACGTCGTCGAGCTTGAAGTAGCTCTCATTGTACGCGGTGTTGAACCGGACGTCGTCGAACATGAAGAACTCGGCCTCGGGTCCGACATAGACGGTGTCGCCGA
>CAXTWJ010000254.1:0-4348 GCA_964247925.1 uncultured Sphingomonas sp. | reverse complement strand
AGCCGGACCCGGCGGTCGGCCGCGTCGATCGAGCCGAGCCGTCGCTGCTCGTCGGGCCAGCGGTCGAGCACCACCGAGAAGGTGGACAGCGCGCGCGTCCAGTGCTCGGTCAGGTTGCCGACATCCACGTCCCGCAGCCGCGCCGGCTGGACGTCCTCGACCAGCAGCTGATCCAGGGTCCGCCCCAGCTCGCCCGCCAGCCGCACGGCTTCCGCCGCGTCGACCGGCTGCCCGGCCGCCGCGCGCTCCTCCGCCACCAGCCGCGCCAGCGCCATGCGCCGGCGATATGGATCGACCGCCGGTGGTATCGGTTCCGCGTCGGCCGGGTCCAGCGCCGCGCCGATCGCCTCGCCCGCCTCCGGATCGCCCAGCGCGACCAGGCGCGGCAGCAGCAGCCCGCCCTCGCTCGCCCGCACGAAGGCGTCGGTCACCGCGCGCACGGCCCGGTTGTTGGGCAGCAGCACCGTCGCGCGCGCCAGCGCAAGGGGGTCGTCGCCCGCGCGCCGCCGCAGCCCCGCCACCAGCGCGTCGGCGAACGCGCGATGCGCCGGGATCGTGTACACGGTCAGCCGTTCAGCCATCCAGCAGCATCGCTTCCGTGCGGGGGATCGCGCCGGGCGTGCCGACATCGAACCACAGCCCCTGATGCACCTGCCCATAGGCGCGCCCGGCCGCGATCGCGCGGTCCCAGAACAGATTTGTGGAGAACGGACCGTCCGGCCAGTCGCGAATCACACGGGGATGCAGCATCTGCACCCCCGTATAAGTAAACGGCGCCACCCGCCCCGGCCTGCGGCGGCCGGCGATGTGGCCGTCCGCGGCAAGGTGGAAGTCGCCCGCGCCGGTATTGTTGTGCGCCCGCGCCTGCGGCACCAGCAGCATGAGCACGTCCATCGCGTCCTCGTCCCAGCGCGACGCCAGCAGCTTCAGCGCATCGACCGGGCCGTCGATCCACAGATTGTCGCTGTTGACGCACAGGAACGGCGCGTCGCCGATCAACGCGCGCGCCTGCACCAGCCCGCCGCCCGTTTCCATCAACCGCGCGCGCTCGTCCGACACGACGATGTCCAGCCCCGTGGCCGTGCGTCGCAGGTGCGCTTCCAGCGCGTCGGCGAGGTAATGGACGTTGACCACCGCACGTTTGACGCCGGCGCGGCGCAGGTGCTCGAGGACGTGGTCGATCAGCGACCTCCCCGCCACCTCCACCAGCGGCTTGGGACGGGTCGCGGTCAGCGGCCGCATCCGCTTGCCCAGCCCCGCCGCCATCACCATCGCGGTCTCGGGCACGCTGCCCCCCGGCTCCGGGCGGAGCGCGAGCTGGCGCGTCACGCCGAGAGGAGCCGCGGGTCGCCGCGGCGCTCGGGCGGCACCTGCTCGTCGAACCAGGCCGCGACCGGTTCCAGCACCGGCTCGGACAGGTCGCGTTCCAGATAGGCCCACACGCGCGGGCACATGGCGGTGTAGCGGTCCTTGCCATCGCGCTTCCACAGCCGCGCGAAGATGCCCAGGATCTTGGCGTTCCGCTGCGCGCCCAGCACGTGATACGCCGCCAGAAAGTCGTCACCCCCGCCCGTCGCAGCCTGGTAGCGCGCCAGCAACAGCTCCTCCAGATTGGGATCGACGTCGCGCCGCGCGTCCTGCAGCAGCGAGACCAGGTCATAGGCCGGGTGGCCCGCCAGCGCGTCCTGGAAGTCGAGCAGTCCCAAAGTGCGCTCCGGGCCGATCAGCATCAGGTTCTCGGCATGATAGTCGCGCAGCACCGTCACCGGCTCGGCGGCAAGCACCTGATCGAGCACGGCGTCCCAAGCCCGGGCATAGCCGTCGCGATCGACCTCCAGCCCGACCGCCGGGCAATACCAGTCGGCGAACATTGCCAGCTCGCGCTGGAGCGTCGGCAGGTCATAGGGCGCGAACGGCCCCGCCGGGTGCTGGCGCAGCCGCACCAGCAGGTCCACCGCCGCCTGATACTCCGCCGTGCCGCCATGCGCGTCGGCATGCTCGCGCAGCCGTGCGTCGCCAAAGTCTTCCAGCAGCACGAAACCCGCATCCGCGTCGTGGCCGTGGATGGCGGGCGCGGCGAAGCCGCGTGTCCGCAACCACTCCGCCACCGCTAGGAACGGCCGCGCATCCTCTTGGGCGGGCGGCGCATCCATCAGCACGGCCCGACGCTCGCCGTCGGCCACCCGGAAATAACGCCGGAACGACGCATCGCCCGCCAGGGGCGTGACGGTCGGCTCCTGCCAGCCGTGCCGGGCGAGAAAGGCGGTGGCGCCGGGCGGCGGGGTCATGTCGGCCATCGCCGCTCCCAAGCCGGGGGCACATGCGCTGTCAAGCCGCGGCCGCCATCGGGCATCGTGGACAGCGTCAGCGCGAGGGCATCGGGCCAGCGGCCGGGCGCGCGCTCCGGCCATTCGACCAGCAGCACCGAGTCGGCCAGCGCCTCGTCCAGCCCCAGTTCCTCCAGCTCGCCCCGGTCCTCGATCCGGTAAAGATCGACGTGCAGCACCGGCACGCTGACCTCCGGCGGGTCATAGGGCTGGACGATCGCGAATGAGGGCGACGGCGCCTCGCTGGGTAGGCCCAGCGCGGCGAGCAGCCCGCGCGCGATGGAGGTCTTCCCCGCGCCGAGCGGACCGGACAGCGTGATGATGTCGCCCGGGCGGACGAGCGCGGCCAGCCGGGCACCCAGCGCTTCGCTGGCGGCGGGGTCGGGCAGGTTCACCGGCGCGGCAGCTCCACCGTGACCAGCGTCCCCTCGCCGGGCTCGCTGACCAGCGCGATGGTGCCGCCATGCGCCTGCGCGAACTGCCGGGCGAGCGCCAGACCCAGATTGAGCCCGCGCTCGCCGCCGGCGGGGACCCCCGGATCGGCGAAACGGTCGAACGCGCGCGCCTGTACGTCGGCGTCCATGCCCGGCCCGTCGTCGGACACCACGATCCGCGCCGCGCGCGCGCCACCATCGGCGTGCAGTAACACACGCCCGCCCTCAGCCAGCGAGCCGATCGCGTGGCGAAGCAGGTGCTCGATCATCTCGCGCAGCCGCTTGGCGTCGCCCGTGACCCGCCCCGCCGAGCGCGCCACCTCGACCGCCAGGTCCAGCTTGCGGCGTTCGGCCGCCGGGCGGACCCGCTCCGCCGCCGCGCGCGCCACCGCCGCCAGATCGACGTCGCTCCGCTCCAGCTCGCCGCCTTCCGCGCTCACCTGCGTCAGGTCCAGCACGTCATCCACCAGCGTGCCGAGCAGTTCGGACGAGTCCATGATCGCCTTGACATACGTATCGGCCGTCTTCGTCATCTTGCCCGCGTAGCCGCCGTGCAGCATCTCCGCGTAGCCGCTGATGGAGGTCAACGGTGTGCGCAGCGCGTAGCTGACCTTGGCCACGAATGCATTCTTGACCTTGTCCGCCGCCTCCAGCGCATCGTTCCGATCGCGCAGCGCCTGTTCAGCGCGACGGCTGTCGGTGATGTCCAGCATCGTGAACAAGGCATTGCCGTCGGGCAGCGGCACCGCGGCGAACTCGAAATGCCGGTCGTTGGCGAACACCACCCGACCGCCGCGCTGCTGACGGTCGGCCGTGGCCGAGCGCACCAGGTCGGGAATCAGCGCGGAGCGGTTAGGCGTCGCCAACCGGTCCGCCACGGCCCCGGCGAAGGCATCGACGCGCGGGTGGCCGGCCAGGAAGTCCTCGTCCAGCTCCCATACGCCACGAAAGCGGTTGTTCCACGACCGCAGCCGCCCGTCGGCGGCGAACACGCCCACCGCCTCGAACAGATTGTCGAACGTCGCCGTCTGCACGCGCAGCAGCGTGTCGCGCGAGCTGGCGAGCTGCACCTGCTCCGTCCGATCCTCGAAGATCAGCAGCAGCCCGCCATCGGGCAGCGGCTGCGCGACGACGCGCAGGTGGGTGCCGCCGCGCAGATGCCAGTTCTCCTCGGCGGCGCCCTCCGTCTGAAAGAACCATTCGCGTC
Source organism: uncultured Sphingomonas sp. (assembly GCA_964247925.1). Taxonomy (GTDB): domain Bacteria; phylum Pseudomonadota; class Alphaproteobacteria; order Sphingomonadales; family Sphingomonadaceae; genus Sphingomonas. The sequence goes on along the minus strand of CAXTWJ010000254.1, from coordinate 380 downwards.
TTTCCGCTTTCCAGCCCGGGAAGTCGCGCACCTCCGGCAGCCGGTCGGCCTCGCGCATCCGCTCCAGCAGGCGATCCAACTCGGGACGCTCCGCCAGCCACTCGCCGCGTATCGCGAACATGCGCCGAAAGGGTTGGTTGGAGAAGACGAGGCCGCCATCCGCCGCGAACTGCGCCACGCCGGCGGACAGCCGGTCGAGCATCGCGCGCTGCGCTTCGGCGAAGCGTTTCTGCCCCGTGCGCGCCTGTTCCAGTTCCTCGATATCGACCGCGAAGCCCGCCACGCCGCCCATGACCAACGGCACATCGTAGAGCCGGAGCATCCGGCGGTCGCCGCCGATGGTGGCGGGCAGCACCGCCTCGTGCGGGCGACCGTTCGCG
>CAXTWJ010000253.1:0-4354 GCA_964247925.1 uncultured Sphingomonas sp. | reverse complement strand
GGCACCAAGCGCCAGGCGCAGGAGCCGGTCCGCGACGCGGCGATGCGGGCAAACCAGCATTACGTCAATCATCGCTGGCTGGGCGGCATGCTGACCAACTGGAAGACGATCTCGAACTCGATCAAGCGCATGAAGTCGCTGGAAGAGCAGCTGCACGGCGAAACCGTCGGCCTGACCAAGAAGGAGGTGCTGCAGCTGACGCGCGAGCGCGACAAGCTGGAGATGAGCCTGGGCGGCATCCGCGACATGGGCGGCATCCCGGACGTGATGTTCGTGATCGACGCCAACAAGGAAGAGCTGGCGATCAAGGAGGCCAACACGCTGGGCATCCCGGTGGTGGCGATCCTCGACTCCAACGTGTCGCCGGACGGCATCGCCTTTCCGGTGCCGGCGAACGACGACGCCAGCCGTGCCATCCGCCTGTATTGCGAGGCGATCGCCATCGCGGCGACGCGCGGCGGGCAGGAGCAGCAGCAGCGGTCCGGCCGCGATATCGGAGCGATGGACGAGCCGCCGGCGGAACAGGCGCTGGGCGTCGATGCGCCGATCGACACCGACCTGAACGCCGAAGGCCATGTGCTCGCCGCCGCGGCGGACGGCGGGGAGCCCGTCGCCGCCTGATCGGGCGCCCCGGACGATACTGGCGGGCGGGGCAGGGCAAACGCCTTGCGCCGCCCGCACTCACATTCACGATCAAAGGACAATCAACATGGCCGACATCACGGCGTCGATGGTCAAGGACCTGCGCGAGAAGAGCGGCGCGGGCATGATGGATTGCAAGAAGGCGCTGAACGAAACGTCGGGCGACATGGATGCCGCAATGGACTGGCTGCGCACCAAGGGGCTTGCCGCCGCGCAGAAGAAGTCCAGCCGCACCGCGGCCGAAGGACTGGTGGGCGTCGCCGTGTCGGGCACGCAGGGCGCGGCGGTGGAGGTCAACTCCGAGACCGACTTCGTCGCCAAGAACGCGCAGTTCCAGGATTTCGTGCGCGAGGTGACGCAGGTCGCGCTCGGCGGCGCGGGGGATGTGGAGGCGATCAAGGCGGCGGCGATGCCGTCGGGCACCACGGTGGCCGAGACGCTGACCAACAACATCGCGACGATCGGCGAGAACCAGTCGATCCGGCGCGTGAAGCGGCTGCAGGTCGCCAATGGCGCGGTCGTGCCCTACGTCCACAACGCGGCGGCGCCGGGGCTGGGCAAGATCGGCGTGCTGGTCGCGCTGGAGTCAGAAGCGCCGGCCGAGGTGCTGGCCAAGCTGGGCAAGGATCTGGCCATGCATATCGCGGCGGCCTTCCCCAAGGCGCTGAACGAAGCGGACCTGGACGAGGCGGAGATCGAGCGCGAGCGCGCGATCCAGATCGAGAAAGCAAGGAAAGAAGCCGACGAGAAGGGGAAGCCCATTCCCGAGGATATTCTTGCGAAGCGTGCGCAGGGATCTGTCGAAAAATATCGCAAGGAGCACGCGCTCGTCTCCCAGCTGTTCGTGATGGACGGCAAGACCAAGATCTCCGACGTGGTCGCCAAGGCGGGCAAGGACGCCGGCCATCCCATCGTGCTGAAGGACTATGTCCGCTTCCAGCTGGGTGAGGGGATCGAGCGCGAGGTCGGCGACTTCGCGGCCGAGGTCGCGGCGGCTTCGGGCGTGCCGCAGAAGCAGCCAGAGCCGACGGCCTGACACAGGCGGGGAGGGGTCGCAGGGCCGCTCCCCATCTGCTTTGCGTGCAGGCGCTTGCCCTGCCTGCCCCACCCCGTATAGCCAGCCGACATGCCCGTTCCCCGGTTCAAGCGCATCCTTCTGAAATTGTCGGGCGAAGTCCTGATGGGGGAGGGCGGGCTCGCGATCGATCCCGCCGTCACGGCGCGGGTCGCGGGCGAGATCAAGGACGCGCGCGACGCGGGTCATGAGCTGTGCGTCGTGGTGGGTGGCGGCAACATCTTTCGCGGCATCTCGGCCGCCGCCAAGGGCATCGAGCGCGCGACCGCCGACTACATGGGGATGCTCGCCACCGTGATGAACGCGCTGGCGGTGCAGAACGCGCTGGAACAGATCGGCGTCGAGACGCGGGTCCAGTCGGCGATCCCGATGGCGGCGGTGTGCGAGCCATTCATCCGCCGCCGCGCCGAACGTCACCTGCAGAAAGGGCGCGTGGTGATCTTCGCGGCCGGGGTCGGCTCGCCCTACTTCACCACGGACAGCGGCGCGGCGCTGCGCGCGGCCGAGATGAAGTGCGACGCCCTGTTCAAGGGCACCAGCGTCGACGGCGTGTATGACGCCGACCCCAAGCAGGTCGTGACCGCCCGGCGCTATGCCGCCATCGGCTATGACGCGGTGCTGGCGCAGAACCTGAGAGTGATGGATGCGTCGGCCGTGGCGCTGTGCCGTGACAACCATATCCCGATCGTCGTGTTCAACATCCGCGAGCACGGCAACTTCGCCGCCGTGCTGCGCGGTGACGGCGTCTCGACGGTCGTGCAAGGAGAACAGTGATGCCCGCCTATGACAAGCCCGACCTGGAGCGCCGCATGGCGGGCGCGACCGAGGCGCTGAAGCATGACCTGGGCGGGCTGCGCACGGGGCGCGCCTCCACGGCGCTGCTCGATCCGGTGACGGTGGAGGTGTACGGCAGCCACATGCCGCTGAACCAGGTCGCCACCGTGTCGGCGCCGGAGCCCCGGATGCTGTCGGTACAGGTCTGGGACAAGTCGAACGTCGGCCCGGTCGAAAAGGCGATCCGTTCGGCGGGGCTGGGGCTCAACCCGATCAACGACGGCCAGACGCTGAGGCTGCCGATCCCCGACCTGACGGAGGAACGGCGCAAGGAGCTGGCCAAGCTGGCCGGGCAATATGCGGAAAAAGCCCGGATCGCCGCGCGCAACGTGCGACGCGACGGCATGGACAGCCTGAAGACCGACGAAAAGAAGAACGTCTTTGGCGAGGACGAGCGCAAGCGGCACGAGACGGAGCTGCAGAAGCTGACCGACAAGACGATCGCCGACATCGACGCGGCGGCGAGCGCGAAAGAGAAAGAGATCCTCGGCAAGTGAGCCGGAGCGCCGCCTCGGCGGTCGCGTCCGTGCCCGCCCGGGTGGCGGGCACCGTGCCCCGCCCTGTGGCCCACATCATGGGCCGCAAAGGCCGCAGGGCGAAGCGGCGGCCCCAGCCGCCGCTGGCGGGCCATCGCGCCGGGGTGGAGGCGGTCCGTCGCGTCACCCGCGCCGCCCGCGCGATGGGGATCGAGGCGCTGACCCTTTATGCCTTCTCGTCGGAGAACTGGCGGCGACCGGAGGAGGAGGTCAGCGACCTCATGGGCCTGCTGCGCCTGTTCATCCGCTCCGACCTGGCGGAGCTGTGCCGCGAGAACGTGCGGCTGCGCATCATCGGCGATTACCGCCGCTTCGCGCCCGACCTGGTCGCGATGGTGGATGACGCGGTCGCGCGCACGGCGGGCAATAGCGGGCCGCTGCTCGCGATCGCGCTGAACTATGGCGCGCAGGCCGAGCTGGCGGCGGTGGCGCGACGGCTCGCCGCGACACTGCCGCCCGAGCATATCACGGAAGCCGCGATCGAGGCCGCGCTCGACACCGCCGAGTTACCCCCGCTCGACCTGCTGATCCGCACGTCGGGCGAGCAGCGGCTGTCCAACTTCCTGCTGTGGCAGGCGGCCTATGCGGAGCTCCTGTTCGTGGACACGCTGTGGCCCGACTTCGACGCCGCGTCGCTCGCGGCCGCCGTCGCGGCATTCGGACAACGGCAACGCCGGTATGGCGGGCTGTGAGCAGCGGTTCGGACCTGCCCGTCCGCGCGGTCGTCGGCGCCGGGCTGATCGTCGTCGCGCTGGCGGCGCTGACGCTGGGCGGCTTCTATTTCTGGCTGATCGCGACCGTCGCGGCGGTGCTGATGATGGGCGAATGGTGCGATCTGCATCGCGCGTCGGCGCGGGCCAAGCGGCTGGCGCAGTTCGCGCTGTTCGTGCCGCTGGTGACCATGGCGCCGGCCTGGGTGATCGGCGAGACCCGCGACTTCTTCACGCTGGGGCTGCTCGCGGGCGCGGCGTTCTTCGTGGTCATCGTCGTCCGGCGGCCGGAGCTGGCGCTGGGCGTGCTGTATGCCGGCGTGCCGGTGCTGGCGCTGGTTGTGCTGCGACGGCAGGTGGGGGCGTTGCCGGTCGGGGAGCATCGCTTCGTCGAGGGGCTGGTGTACACGATCTGGACGCTGGCGCTGGTCTGGGCGACGGACATCGGCGCCTATTTCGCGGGCCGCGCGATCGGCGGCCCCAGATTGTGGCCGGCGGTCAGCCCCAACAAGACCAGGGCGGGGCTGCTCGGCGGGGTCGCGGCGGCGGGCCTGTGG
>CAXTWJ010000252.1:0-4382 GCA_964247925.1 uncultured Sphingomonas sp. | reverse complement strand
GCGGCCGGGCGTGCCCCGCGGGCTCGCCCCGCCCCCCCACACCACCAGCCCGCCCGCGCTCACCGCCGGCACCGGCGCCTCCGCCAGCGACTCCGGGCCGAACAGGTCGCGGACCCGACCGCGCGAGAGGCGTTGGCGGGAAGCGTCTGCCGGATCATCGGCGACGAACGGTTCCGCGACCTGTTCGGCCCGGAGTCGCTGGCGGAGGCGCCGGTGACGGCGGTGATCGAGGGCGGGCTGGTGGTGTCGGGCACCGTCGATCGCCTGCTCGTCACGCCCGAGCGCGTGCGCGTCGTCGATTTCAAGACCGGCCGCCGCGCGCCCGCGTCGCTGGACGAGGTGCCCGACTATCACCTGCGCCAGATGGCGGCCTATGCGGCGGCGCTGGGCCGCATCTTCCCCGACCGGCCGGTCGAGGCGGCGCTGCTCTACACGGCCGCGCCGGTGCTGTTCGAGCTGCCGCCCGAGCTGCTCGCGGGGCACAAGCCCGGCTTGCCCGCGACGGAGCAAAGCTAGGCGGATCGTCGTTGAAAGGGGCGAGGGCGACCGCCTACATCGGGTCACGAGGAGAACATATCATGGCGACCAAGCAGATCACCGACGCGAGCTTCCAGGCCGACGTCCTCCAGTCCGACAAGCCGGTGCTGGTCGATTTCTGGGCCGAGTGGTGTGGCCCGTGCAAGATGATCGGGCCGAGCCTGGAGGAGATCAGCGACGAGCTCGGCGAGCAGGTCTCGATCGTGAAGCTCAACATCGACGACAACCCCGACGCGCCCGGCAATTACGGCGTGCGCGGCATCCCGACCATGATCCTGTTCAAGGGCGGCGCGCCGGCGGCGACCAAGGTCGGCGCGGAGCCGAAGGGGCGAATCAAGGCGTGGCTGGAGGGGGCGCTGGCGTAGGCCGCCCATCCCGGCCTTGAGCCGGGATCCCGCTCTCTCACGACGCGGGACTCCGGGTCAGGCTCGGGATGACATCACGAGCGATAGTCGGCGTTGATGCTGATGTACCCGTGCGTCAGATCGCACGTCCACACGGTCGCGCGGCCCTCGCCCAGGCCCAGATCGACGCCGATTTCCACTTCCTGGCCGGCGAGGTGAGCGGTGACGGGCGCTTCGTCATAGCCCTCGACCGCCAGCCCGGCCTGCGCGACTTGCGTCTCGCCGAAGCGGATCGCCAGCCGGTCGCGGTCGGCGGGTTCGCCCGCCTTGCCGACGGCCATCACCACGCGGCCCCAGTTCGCGTCGCCGCCCGCGATCGCGGTCTTGACCAGCGGCGAGTTGGCGATGCTCATCGCGATCCGGTGCGCGGAGCGGTCGGACTCCGCGCCCGTCACCTGAACCTCGATCAGCTTCGACGCCCCCTCGCCGTCGCGCACGACGAGCAGCGCGAGTTGGTGGCACAGGTCGGCGAGCGCGGTGGCGAAGGCGTCGGCGCCGGGGCTGTCCGCGTCCACCAGCGGCGCGTTCCCCGCCGCGCCGGTGGCGAACGCCAGCACCGTGTCGCTGGTCGAGGTGTCGCCATCCACGGTGATGCACGCGAAGCTCGGCGCGTTCGCCGCCGCCAGCGCACTCTGCAGGAACGCCGGCTCGACCGCCGCGTCGGTGAAGATGAAGCCGAGCATGGTCGCCATGTCGGGCGCGATCATCCCCGAGCCCTTGATGATGCCGACCAGCGTCACCGTGCGCCCGTCCACCACCGCGCGGGTGACGGCGCCCTTGGGAAAGGTATCGGTGGTGCCGATCGTCTCCGCCGCCGCCCTGCGACTGGCGCGCGGCGAAGGCGGCGTCCAGCCCGGCCTCGGCCCGGTCGATCGGCAGCGGCACGCCGATCACGCCGGTCGAGGCGACGAACACGTCCGACGGTCGGCACCCGCCATGCCCCGCCGCCTGCGCCGCGATCGCCTCCACCGCCGCGCGCCCGCGACCGCCCGTAAAGGCGTTGGAATTGCCCGCGTTCACCACCAGCGCGCGGGCGTGCCCCAGCACCAGCGCTTCGCGACACCATTCCACCTCCGGCGAAGGACAACGGCTGCGCGTCAGCACGCCCGCCACGCTCGTGCCCGGCGCCAGCTCGGCATAGGTCAGGTCGCACCGATCCCACGCCTTGTACCCCGCGCGCGCGACCCGCAGCGTGACGCCGGCGACGCGCGGCAGGTCGGGGAAGGGCAGGGCGAGGGGGGAGATGGCCATCGCCGCGCCATAGCCGTGCGCACCCGTCCCGGGCAACTTGACCAAGCAGCTTGGCCAAGCTAGCGCGGGTCATGACCATCCACGTCAACATCGGTGAGGCAAAGACGCGTCTGTCGGAGCTGGTCGCCGCGGCGGTCCGGGGCGAGGAGATCGTGCTCGACAAGGCCGGGTCGCCACAGGTCCGGCTGGTGCCGGTCGAGCAGCTGGATGTGCTCGCCAGGGAGGCCCGCGCCGCCAGCCGTCGATCGGCGATCGGCATGTTCAAGGATCACGTCGGCGGCCAGTCGATCGATGTCGCCCGCATCAAGCGGGAAGATCGCGAATATCAGGAGGCGATCAGGCGCAAATATGGCGATCCTGATTGATACCCATGCGCTCGTCTGGCTGGCGACCGACGACCCGGGGTTGAGTGCGACGGCTCGAGACGTCATCACCGATGGTGAAAACAGCGTTCTGGTGAGCGCGGTGACCGCCTACGAGTTCGTCGATCTCAACCGTCGTGGCCGGTTCGGGACCGACTTGCCGCTGGATCTACTATTGAGGCGGCTCCACGCCGAGATCGTCGATTTTCCGGCCCCATGCTGGCCGCTCGCAGCGACCCTGCCGCTGATCCATCGCGATCCCGTCGATCGTATGCTCATCGCCCACGCGATCCACGCCGATCTGACACTCGTCACGGCCGATGCGACGATGCGCGCCTATCCGGTGCGGACCTTGTGGTAGCCGGGCGTCCGCGACGGCACGGGTTCGCCGCAGGATGGACGATAGCCACCCGCGTATCTATGTTGTCGCCGTGAACCTGCTGCTGCTGCTCTCCGCCCTGCTGTCCGCGCTCACCGGTGCGGTGGGTGGCGCGCGGGCGCCGCAGCCGGCGGTGGCGGTCGCGCGCGTCGCGGAAATCGCCGTCACCCAGGTCGCGGCAGCGACGACCGTGCGGCCGGTCGCCGGCCTGCCTGACATCGTGACCGTGCGGGTAATGACCGGCGCCGCGTGGGCGCTGGTTCTCCCCGTGCCGCTGTTCCTGAGCCGCCGCCGCGAATAGCGGCCGCGCGTTCGCCTCGTCACCCTTGCTCGCGCGCGTGGTCGCGCGCACCCGCTTTCTGTCAGGAATCCGCCCATGTTCGGCGCCATCGCCAAATCGCTGTTCGGTTCGTCCAACGACCGCTACGTCAAGTCATTGAGCCCGCTGCTGGCGCAGATCGCCGGCCATGAGCCCGCGGTGCAGGCCATGTCCGACGGGGAGCTGAGCGGCCAGACCGCCAAGTTCCGCGCCCGCCTGGCCGAGGGCGAGAAGCTGGACGCGCTCCTGCCCGAGGCGTTCGCCACCGTGCGCGAGGCGGCGAAGCGCGTGCTCGGCCAGCGCCATTACGACGTGCAGATGGTGGGCGGCATCGTGCTCCACCGCGGCGAGATCGCGGAGATGCGCACGGGCGAGGGCAAGACGCTGGTCGCGACGCTGGCGACCTATCTGAACGCGCTGCCGGGCGAGGGCGTCCACGTCATCACCGTCAACGACTATCTCGCCGCGCGCGACGCGGAGTGGATGGGGCAGGTCTATCGCTTCCTCGGCCTCACCGTCGGCGTGATCGTCCCCAACCTGACCGACGAGCAGCGGCGTGCGGCGTACAACAGTGACATCACCTACGGCACGAACAACGAGTTCGGCTTCGATTATCTGCGCGACAACATGAAATACGACCGCGCGTCGATGGTCCAGCGCCCGTTCGCGATGGCGATCGTCGATGAGGTGGACTCCGTGCTGATCGACGAGGCGCGCACGCCGCTGATCATCTCCGGCCCGACCGACGACAAGTCGGAGCTGTACATGAGCGTCGATGCGGTGGTGAAGCGGCTCGACCCGGAGGACTACGAGAAGGACGAGAAGCAGAAGTCGATCATCCTGACCGAGGACGGGACGGAGAAGGTCGAGCGGATGCTGGAGACCGCCGGGCTGCTGCAGGGCGAGAACCTGTACGACTTCGAGAACACGCAGGTGGTGCATCACCTGAACCAGTCGCTGCGCGCGAACGTTATGTTCAAGCGCGACACGGACTATATCGTCAAGGACGGCAAGGTCATCATCATCGACGAGTTCACCGGCCGCATGATGGACGGCCGACGCTGGTCGGACGGGTTGCACCAGGCGGTGGAGGCCAAGGAGGGCGTGCAGATCGAGCCCGAGAACCAGAC
>CAXTWJ010000251.1:2993-4395 GCA_964247925.1 uncultured Sphingomonas sp. | reverse complement strand
GCCAGCAGGAGCCGCTGGGGCTGGGCCATGCGGTGTGGTGCGCGCGCGAGATCGTCGGCGACGAGCCGTTCGCGGTGCTGCTGCCCGACGAGCTGATGGTCGGCACGCCGGGCTTCCTGGCGCAGATGGTGGACGCGTATGGCCGCGTCGGCGGCAACCTGATCGGCGCGCTCGAGGTGCCGGCCGACGAGACCGACCGCTACGGCATCATCACCCCGGGACGGGTCGACGGCGCGCTGACCGAGGTGCTGGAGGTGGTGGAGAAACCGGCGCGCGGCACCGCGAAATCGACGCTGATGACGCCCGGCCGCTACATTCTGCAGCCCGAGGTGATGCGCATCCTCGATTCCCCGGTGAAGGGCGCGGGCGGCGAGATCCAGCTGACCGACGCGATGGCGCAGCTGATCGGGCGGCAGCCGTTCCACGGCTACACCTTCGACGGCGCGCGCTACGACTGCGGCGACAAGGCGGGGTTCATCCAGGCCAACCTCGCGCTCGCCCTCGCCCGCGACGACATCGGCCCCGCCGTGCGCGCCTTCGCCCGCGCGCAGCTGGGCTGACCGGAGCGCCGAAACGATGCTCGCCCGGTATCCCGACGTTGCAATTGGCATCTACCCGCTCGGGGTGGGGCGGGACATGTGTCTGGAAAAGCCCGAAACTGGGCATGCTGGAGGATGTTCAATGGCTACCGCCCCCGCGCCGGCAAGTGCGCCCACCACCGCGATCAAGTCGCCCATCAAGCTGGCGCATGTGGTGTTCCGCACCTCGCGCTTCGACGAGATGATTGCCTGGTACAAGCTGGTGCTGAATGCCCAGCCCGCGTTCGAGAGCCCGGGCATCGCCTTTCTCGCCTATGACGACGAGCATCACCGGGTCGCGTTCATCAATATGCCGAACCTGACGGAGCAGCCGGCGGGTCAGGCGGGCGTGCATCACGTCGCCTTCACCTATGACGACCTGCAGACGCTGCTGGATAACCATGACCGGCTGAAGGAGCAGGGGATCGAGCCGATCTGGCCGGTAAATCACGGGCCGACGACCTCGCTCTATTACGCCGATCCGGACGGCAACCAGCTGGAGTTCCAGGTCGATAACTACGACACGGTCGAGGAGGCTGGCGAGTTCTTCTTTTCCGACCAGTTCGCGGTCAACCCGATCGGCGTCGATATCTCGCCGGACAAGCTGCGCGAGCGGCTGAGCGCGGGCGAGGACGAGACCTCGGTCAAGCTGCGCGAGCACTCCGGCCCGCGCGGCGTCGAAAGCATCCCCATCCGCTGACCCGCTGGTCGGCCGGAGCGCGGGGGGGGGGGGGGGGGGGGGGGGGGGGGGGGGGCGGGCGGGGGGGGGGGGGGGGGGGGGGGGGGGGGGGGGGGGGCGCGGGGCGGGGCGGCCGGGGCGGGGG
>CAXTWJ010000251.1:0-2983 GCA_964247925.1 uncultured Sphingomonas sp. | reverse complement strand
AACGCCCCCCCCCCCCCCCCCCCTCGGGGCGCCCGTCGCGGGCCCCGCGGGGGGGGGGGCCCCGCCCCCGGCGGTCCGTTCGTGTCAGAACTTGAACCCGGCGGTCACGCCATAGGTGCGCGGCGCCGCGATCGAATCGATCAGGCCCTGGTTGGCCTCGACCAGCGACGTGACATAGGTCTTGTCCCCCAGGTTCTTGCCCCACGCCTTGAGCGACAGCTTACCCGTCCGGTCGGTCCAGGTCACCGACGAGTTGACCAGGTCGTACGCCGGCTGGAACCCGACATTGTCCGGCGCCGCGAAGAAGCGCGCGGTGTGGTAATAGGTGCCGTTCAGCGCGAACGTGCCCACCCCCGTCTCGATCCGGTAATCCACGCCCGCATCGCCGGTGAAGGTGGGCGAGAAAGGCAGCGTCTTGCCCTTGGCCGAGAGAGGTATCACTCCGCCCAGGTTGGGCGGGAGGTTCGGGACCGCGACGATGAAGTCGGCCTGCGGGAAATCCGTGAACCGCGCGTGGAGGTAGGACAGGCCCGCGGTGAGCGACAGGCCGCGTACCAGCACGAACTCGCTGTCCAAGTCCGCGCCCCAGATCCGCGCGCGCGCGCCGTTGTAGATCGCCTCCGTCCCGCCGACGAAACGCCCGACCTGGATGTTGCGATAATTATAGCGGAAGCCGGACACGTTGACGCGCACGCGGCGGTCGAACAGCTCCGACTTTAGCCCCACCTCCGCCGCGCCGATCGTCTCGGGGCGGTAGGGCTGGTTGTCGGGCACGGCGAGGTTGTACCCGCCGCTCTTGAACCCCGTATTGTATGAAACGTAGGCCAGCAGGTCGGGGCCGAAGCGGTGATCCAGCGCCACCCGGTAGCTGAATTTGTTGAAGCTGACGCGCGGGGGAATGGGCAGCGCCGGCGGGAGCAGCGGCGTCGGCACGGGTGTCGTGGCGATGGTGGTACCCGCGACGATGAAATTGGTGATCCCGTCCGCGCGCTTGCGCTCATGCGTATAGCGGCCGCCCAGCGTCAGGTTGGTCGCGGGCAGCAGCTCGTAGGTCGCCTGCGCGTAGCCGGCGAGCGAGTCGGTGCGCTGCCGATCGTTCTCCTCGATCGTCACCGGCACCCCCGGCACCGGCGAGATCGGAGTGCCGCCGAAGACGACCTGGAACGGGTCCCAGCGATCGTGCGCCAGGAACAGATAGGCGCCGGTCTGCCATTTGAGCTTGCCCGTCCCCGTGCTCGACAGCTGCAGCTCCTGGCTGAACTGCGTCGCCTTGGACGTGGCGGGCACGTTCAGGATCTGCACGGGGGTCTGGTCGGTGTCGAGCAGGATCGTCAGGTCGGTGCGCCGCCAGGCGGTGATGCTCTGCAGCGCCACGCCGCCAAAGTCGTGATCGACCTGCAGCGCCGCGCCGCCGCCCTTCAGCTGATTTGACTGGTCACGGTCGGTGTTCACGTCATAGCGGCTGCCGAGCGGAAACGGGCCGCCGAACGCGACGTTGTTGAACGTGCCCGGGTACTGCGGGTCGAGGTGCTGCGCCTCGCGCCGGCTGTCGCGATCCTCGTAATCCAGCGCGAGGCGGACATGGGTGTCCGCGCCCGGGCTCCACAGGAATTTGGCGCGGCCCGCGAAATCGTGATCGAGGTCGCCGGTCGGGTTGCCGGTCGCCAGATTGCGCCCCCAGCCCTTGTCCTGATGCTCGTAGCGCACCGCCAGATCGGCCGCGAGGTTGGGCGCGAGGCCGCCCGTGACATAGGCGTCGGCGGTGATCGTTCGATAGTTCGCGTAGCTGAGGTTGAACGCGCCACCCATCGTCTCGGACGGGTCGCGCGTGACGACCTGGATCAGCCCGCCCGTCGCGTTGCGGCCGAACAGGGTGCCCTGCGGCCCCTTCAGCACCTCCACCCGCTCGACATTGTTGAGGGTCAGGAGCGACGCGGGCGCGGCGGCGATATAGACCCCGTCGATATAGGTCGCGACCGGCTGTTCCAGCCCGGCGCCCGCTGTGGACGAACCGACGCCGCGCACGTGCGGCTGCGCGAAGCCGGCGGTCTGCGGCGCGCTGAGGCCGGGCGTGAGGATGGCGAGCTCCTGCGTGCTCGACACACCGGACGCTTCCAGCCGCGCGGCCGACGCGGCGCTGACCGCGACCGGCACGTTCTGCAGCCGCTCCGATCGGCGCTGCGCGGTCACGACGATGTCCTCGACGCCGCCGGCCTGGCCCGCGGGCGTGTCCGTCGCGGTCTGGTCGGTGTCGGACCCGGTCGTCTGGCTCGGGGGCGGCTGGTTGGTCGCGGTGGCCTGGCTCTGCGCCCAGCCGGCCGATGGAACAGCCAATCCGATACAGGCCGACAGCAGCCGCCAGCGAGCGCGCATGATCCTCTCCCTCTTCGTCGCGGGCTTGCCGTCCGCTGATCGTGCTTTGGGCTAGTCACGCAACGGCGGAAACAGGCGATAAAAAACCGGTTGGCACGATATCGACGCGGCATCACGATCGCCTGACACGGCGTTCGCCACATCGTTGCGATACGGAAACGGCATCGCGCGACGTTCTTTGACCTCTCCGGTGCCTTGTTCGCCAGCGTAGCAGGCGGGCGAACGATCCGGGGATGCCGGACGGATGAACGGGAGGGGACGATGAGCCATCGACTGGCTGGACTGAACGGCTTCGTGGCGCTGGGCGCGATCGCCTGCGCGACCACCGCGACGGCGCAGGCTCCCAAGACTCCCTCCGCCGACCCGACCGCCGTGAGCCCACAGACGCCTCCCGCCGATCCGGCCGCGAAGAATGACCCACAGGTCCAGCAGGGGTCCGATCAGGCCGACGGCACCACCGTCGGTGACATCGTCGTCACCGCGCAGCGCCGCGCGGAAAACCTGCAGAAGGTGCCGATCGTCATCACCGCGGTCAGCGGCGAGCAGCTCGCCAATACGGGCGTCACCAGCCTGGCGACGCTGGGCACCGTCACGCCGGGCCTGAACGCCC
>CAXTWJ010000250.1:0-4422 GCA_964247925.1 uncultured Sphingomonas sp. | reverse complement strand
CGGCGCGCCCTCTTGCGCCAGGGCTGGCGGCGGCCCCGGCGGGGGCACGCCGTCGGTCGGGTTCGTGGTGATGCAGCCGACCAGCTCGCCGATCGTCGCCGAACTGTCCGGCCGGACCGCCGCCTATGAAAGCTCGGACGTCCGGCCGCAGGTGTCGGGCGTGATCCGGCGGCGCTTCTTCACCGAAGGCGCATACGTGCGCGCCGGGCAGAAGCTGTACGAGATCGACCCCTCGCTTTATCGCGCGGCCGCCAACCAGGCGCGCGCCAACCTGCAGAACGCGCAGGCGAACGCGGAGGCGACGCGCATCCAGGCCGACCGCTACGCCCCGCTGGCGAAGATCGAGGCGGTGTCCAAGCAGGAATACACCAACGCGATCGCGCAGGCGCGCCAGGGCCGGGCGCAGGTCGCGCAGAACGCGGCGGCGCTGGAGACGGCGCGCATCAATCTGAACTTCACCAGCGTCCCCGCGCCGATCAGCGGGCGGATTGGTCGCTCGCTGTTCACGGTGGGCGCGCTGGTGCAGGCGAGCCAGGCCGACCCGCTGGCGCAGATCCAGCGGCTCGACCCGATGTTCGTCGATATCCAGCAGTCGTCGGCGCAGATGCTGACGCTCCGGCGCCAGCTGGCCGGGCGCGACGGGCTGCTGCCGACGACCGCGCGCGTGCGGCTGACGCTGGAGGACGGCAGCGCCTATGGCGACACGGGCTCCATCGAGTTCGCGGAAGCGCTGGTCGATCCCGCGACCGGCACCGTGACGCTGCGCGCGCGCTTTCCCAACCGCCGGGGCGTGCTGCTGCCCGGGATGTTCGTGCGCGCCAGCTTCGCGCAGGCGGTGGACACGCGGGTGTTCCTGGTGCCGCAACAGGCGGTGTCGCGCGATCCCAAGGGCAACGCCACCCTGTTCGTGGTCGGCCCGGGCAACAAGGCGGTGCAGCGCGACGTCACCGCCGACCGCACGCAGGGGCCGTACTGGGTGGTGACGGACGGGCTGCGCGGCGGCGAGCACGTCATCACGCAGGGGCTGGCCAACGTGAAGCCGAACAAGCCGGTCAGGCCGGTGCCGCAGAACGCGCCCCAGCGCGTCGGCGCGCCCCAGAACGGGCAGGCGCGGGGCAAGGGTGGCGGCGGCGACGGCGGCGGCCAGGGCAAGGGCGGCTGACAGGCCCGTGCTGTCGCGCATCTTCATCGACCGGCCGATCTTCGCCTGGGTCATCGCGATCATCGTGATGCTGCTCGGCATCGGCGCGATCGCCTCCCTGCCGATCGCGCAGTATCCGGACGTGGCGCCGCCGCAGGTGATCATCCGCGCCACCTATCCGGGCGCGTCGGCAGAAACGCTGCAGAACTCGGTGACGCAGATCATCGAGCAGCAGCTGACCGGCATCGACGGGCTGATCTATTTCCAGTCGTCGTCCAGCGCGCGCGGCACCGTCACGGTCACCGCCACCTTCACCAAGGGGACCAATCCCGACATCGCCCAGGTGCAGGTGCAGAACCAGGTGCAGCAGGGCGTGTCGCGCCTGCCGCAGCAGGTGCAGCAGCAGGGGCTGGTGGTGCGCAAGTCCAACCCCGACTTCCTGCTGATCGCGGCCGTCTATGACGAGTCGGACAGGATGACGAACTCGGACGTGTCCGATTACCTCGTCTCCAATTTCCAGGATCCGCTGGGCCGCGTGCCGGGCGTGGGCGACACCAACGTGTTCGGGTCGCAATACGCGATGCGCATCTGGCTGGACCCGGCCAAGCTCCAGTCGTTCGGGCTCCAGCCCGGCGACGTGAACACCGCCATCACCAACCAGAACACGGAGGTCGCGGCGGGCGAGATTGGCGGCCAGCCCCAGCCCAGCGAGCAGATGCTGAACGCGACCGTCACGTCCCAGTCGCGCCTTCAGACCCCCGACCAGTTCCGCGCGGTCATCCTGAAGACGCTGGCGAACGGCGCCACCGTCCGGCTGAGCGACGTGGGGCGGGTCGAGCTGGGGCAGGAGAACTACAACAACCTGATCCACGTCAACGGCCACCCCGGCGCCGGCATCGCGGTCAGCCTGGCGCCCGGCGCCGACGCGCTGAAGACGGCGGTGGCGGTGAAGCAGCTGATCACGCAGGGCGCGAAGAGCTTCCCGCCCGGCCTCAAGTTCGCGTTCGTGAACGACTCCACCGACTTCATCCGGCTGTCGATCGACGAGGTGGAGAAGACGCTGTTCGAGGCGATCGCGCTCGTCGTGCTCGTCATGTTCGTGTTCCTGCAGAGCTGGCGCGCGACGCTGATCCCGACCATCGCCGTCCCCGTCGTGCTGCTGGGCACGTTCGCGGTGTTCGCGGTCGCGGGCTTTTCCATCAACACGCTGACGCTGTTCGGGCTGGTGCTGGCGATCGGCCTGCTGGTCGACGATGCCATCGTCGTCGTGGAGAATGTCGAGCGATTGATGGAGGAGGATCCGGACCTGTCGCCGCGCGACGCGACGATCAAGTCGATGGAGGAGATCACGGTCGCGCTGGTCGCGATCGCGCTGGTGCTGTCGGCGGTGTTCCTGCCCATGGCGTTCTTTGGTGGCTCGACCGGCGTCATCTATCGCCAGTTCTCGCTGACGATCGTGTCGGCGATGATCCTGTCGGTCGCGGTCGCGCTGATCCTGTCGCCCGCGCTGACCGCGCATCTGCTGAAGCAGAAAAAGCGCGACGAGGACGGCAATCTCGAAGCCGGCTGGCTCGGCCGCAGGGCGCCGCGCGCCGCCCACTGGCTGCAACGCGCGCGCGACGGGTTCAATCACGGCTTCGATCGCGGCGCCGAGCGCTACACGGCCGGCGTGAAGCGGGTGATCGACCGCAAGTGGCTGTTCCTGCTGATCTACGCGGGCGTGGTGGCGCTGCTCGCGATCCTGTTCGTGCGGCTGCCCACCGGTTTCCTGCCGACGGAGGATCAGGGCGGCACGCAGGTGACGTTTCAGCTGCCCGCCGGCGCGACGCAGGGCCGCACGACGCAGGTGCAGAAGGCGGTCGAGGATTATTTCCTGCGCGGGCCGGAGAAGCGCAACGTCCGCGCGCTGTTCACCAACGCCGGCGGCGGTGGCGGCGGTGGCCCGAGCGGCCAGAATGTCGGCTCGGGCTATCTGGCGCTGACCGACTTCGCCGATCGCAAGGGCAAGGAGAACACCGCGGACGCGCTGGTCGCGCGCGCGTCCGGCGCGTTCCGGGGCCTGCGTGACGCGCGGGTCTATGCGCTGGTGCCGCCCGCCATCCGCGGCCTGGGCCAGGCCAACGGCTTCACCTTGGAGCTGCAGAACACGGGCGGGCTGCCACGCGCGCAGTTCGAGGCGGAGCGCGACGCGCTGCTCGCCAAGGCGACGGCCGACCCGCTGATGAGTTCCGTGCGCCTGACGGAGCTGCCCGACAATCCGACGCTGAAGGTCGATATCGATCAGCAGAAACTGGCCGCGTTCGGGCTGACGGTGGCGGACGTGAACACCACCTTGTCCACCGCCTGGGGCGGCCGCTACATCAACGACTTCGTCGATCGCGGGCGCGTCAAGCGCGTCTATGTGCAGGGCGACGCGCCGTCGCGCGCGCGGCCCGAAAGCCTGTACCAATGGTATGTGCGCGGCGCGAACGGGCAGATGGTGCCCTTCTCCTCCTTCGCCACGATCGGCTGGTCGCAGGCGCCCGTGACGCTGAGCCGCTTCCAGGGCATTCCGTCCTATGAGTATCAGGGCTCGGCCGCGCCCGGTCACAGTTCGGGCGAGGCGATGGAGCGCATCGGGCAGCTGGCGGGCGCCATCAAGGGCACGTCGATCGCGTGGAGCGGCATCTCGTACCAGGAGCGGCTGTCGTCGGGGCAGGCGCCGGTGCTGTACGGCCTGTCGCTGCTGGTCGTGTTCCTGTGCCTGGCGGCGCTGTACGAGAGCTGGTCGATCCCCGTGGCGGTGCTGCTGGTCATTCCGCTGGGCCTGGTCGGCGCCATCGCGGCGGTGACGCTGCGCGGGCTGATCAACGACGTCTATCTGCAGATCGGGCTGCTGACGACGATGGGGCTGGCGTCCAAGAACGCGATCCTGATGATCGAGTTCGCCGAACAGGCGGAGCGCAAGGGCGCGCGCGTGATCGACGCCGCGCTGCAGGCGGCGCGCATC
Source organism: uncultured Sphingomonas sp. (assembly GCA_964247925.1). Lineage (GTDB taxonomy): Bacteria > Pseudomonadota > Alphaproteobacteria > Sphingomonadales > Sphingomonadaceae > Sphingomonas. The sequence goes on along the minus strand of CAXTWJ010000250.1, from coordinate 292 downwards.
CGGCTCCGGCCCATCCTGATGACGTCGCTGGCCTTCATCTTCGGCGTCTTCCCGCTCGCCATCGCGACGGGCGCGGGCGCCAACGCGCGGATCGCGATCGGCACGTCGGTGATCGGCGGGATGCTGACCGCGACGGTGCTGGCGCTGTTCTACATCCCGTTCTTCTTCGTGCTGGTCCGGCGCGGCGTGCGCGACGGCATCGCGCGGCTGCGTGGCAAAACGACGGACCGTCAAGGGGCGGGCAAGGCGCGCGACGAACGGGCGCAAGACGATCAGCTGCGCCTGTCCGGCC
>CAXTWJ010000249.1:0-4430 GCA_964247925.1 uncultured Sphingomonas sp. | reverse complement strand
CGCATGAGCACGCGCAGCGAGACCGACAGTTTCGGCCCGATCGACGTTCCCGCGGATTGCTACTGGGGCGCGCAGACCCAGCGCTCGATCGAGAACTTCCCGTTCGGGCCGCGCGAGCGGATGCCGATCGAGATCGTCCGCGCGCTGGCGGTGATGAAGCAGGCGGCCGCGCGGGTGAACCGCGACCATGGCCTGAAGCCCGAGCTGGCGGACGCGATCGAGACGGCGGCCGCCGCGGTCGCGCGCGGCGCCCATGACGCCCAGGTTCCGGTGGGGCTGTGGCCGCCGGGCGCCGGCCCGCCCCCCGGCCACCAGGCGGGCGCCGACGGCGCGCGCGCGGTCGGCGGCGATGAGCACGCCCGCTTCCTGACCATCAGTGCCGGGCGCCGACGCGCCGGTCACCGTGACGGTGACGCGCGGGTCGGCCAGCGCATCACGCGCCCAGGCGATCAGCGGCGCGGGATTGCCGAGCGCGGCGGAGCCGGGCGCGAAGGTCGCGGCCGACGCGGCCACGGGCAGCGCCGCCACGTCGGGTGCGCCAAACCTGTCGCGCAGCGAGCGCGCGAGCGCGTCGCGGTTGGCGGTCGCCTGGATCAGCAGGAGAAACCCGACGAGCAGCAGCGCGAGATCGGCGAGCGTCACCAGCCATAGCGGCCGGCCGACGGGCAGTGCGGGCAGGTCGTCGGTCACGCCGCAAGCCGGCCCGACATGGGCCTGGGCGCCTCGCGCGCGGCAAGCGCCACCATCGGAGCGACGAGGCGCTGGCGCTCGAACGCCTCCGCGCGGCACCGGACGCCCAGCTGCTGTGCAATCGGCTGTGCGACGAGGTTGGCGATGAGCGCGCCGTATAGCGTCGCGAGCAGCGCCACCGCCATCGCACCGCCGATCGCCTGCGGGTCGGTCATTGTCGCGAACATCGCGGCGAGGCCGATCAGCGTGCCGACCATCCCCATCGCGGGCGCGACCTCCGCCGCGCCGCGCCACATCTCGACCGCCGCGCCGTGCCGCTCGACCCGCGCGCGGCGGCGGTGATCGAGCAGGGCTGCGACCGCGTCGGGTCCCGCGCCATCGACGATCGCGGCGAGCCCGGCGGCGAGGTCCGGGTCGGTGATCACCGACCGGTCGAGCGCCATCACGCCATGTCGCGCGGCGATGCGCGCCTGCGCGGCGAGCTGCTCGAGCAGCGGCTCGGCAGTGAACCGACGGCGCGCCAGCGTGCGCAGCGCGACCAGCGCGCGGCCCAGGTCGCGCACGGGCGTGCGCAGGATCGTGGCGAGCATCGTGCCGCCGCCGACGATGGCGATAGCGGTGGGATCGAGAAAGGTGGCGAGCTGCATCGCGTATGCCCGTGCAAGCCGCGGGCCAAATGCCCTTCCATCGTCATGCCGGCCCAGTGCCGGCATCCACCGTCGATCATCCTCGTCGGCTGTCCCGACGTGCGGGCCCAGCCCGGAGTGGACCCCGGCACAAGGCCGGGGTGACGAAAGGATTGCCGCTTCGGCAAACGATCCCGGCAGGTCTTTGCCGCTCCGCTTGCCGGCCGCCTGTCCCGTCCGGTAGAATAAGCAATCCAGCCATTCGATAGCCACTTGGCACGGCACTTGCTCAACCACTTCCGACGCCACTCACGGCGCGGGAGATCGGCACATGGCCGGTGATACGTTGTTCGGCATCCATGCCGCCGCCCTGGAGGTCCGATCGCAGCGGATGGGCGTGCTCGCGTCCAACATCGCCAACGCCTCCACCCCCGGCTTCAAGGCGCGCGACATCGATTTCGCCAAGGCGCTGCAGGGGATGGAGGATGGCGGCACCGACCTGTCGGCGGCGACCGGCTACCGCGTGCCCACGCAAACCTCGATGGACGGCAACACGGTGGAGCTCTCCACCGAGCAGACCGCCTTCGCCGAGAACGCGATCCAGTATCAGACCACGCTGTCCTTCCTGAACGGCCGCATCGCGCAGGTCACGCGCGCGCTCAAGGGGGAGTGAGATGGCGCAGGCACCCCTCACCATCTTCCAGGTCGCCGGCCGCGCCATGTCGGCGCAGCTCATCCGCATGAACACCACCGCGTCCAACCTGGCGAACGCGGGCAACACCGCGTCCAGCGCCGACGCGGCGTACAAGACGATGAAGCCCGTGTTCCGCACCCACCTGGATGCCGCGACCGGGCTCGCGACCGTGGATGTGGAAAAGATCGTGCAGGCCGGCGAGGCGCCGACCAAGCGCTACGACCCGGCCAACCCGTTGGCCGACAAGGACGGCAACATCTACGAGGCCGCGGTCGATGAGACGCGCGAGCTGGTCGATATGATGGAGACCGCGCGCTCCTATCAGAACAATGTCGAGGTGATGCAGACGGCCAAGTCGCTCGTCATCGACACCCTCAAGATGGGCCGCTGACCATGTCCGCTTTCGACACCACGCTCGCCGGGCTCGGCATCACGCGCTCGGCCACCGGGCCGACCGTCGCGCCGGCCTCGACGTCGGGCACGACGCTGGGCCAGGCCGACTTCCTGAAGCTGATGACCGCGCAGATGCAGAACCAGGACCCGTTCAACCCGGTCGACAACACGCAGATGGTCGCGCAGATGGCGCAGTTCTCGTCGCTCGCCGGCATCACCGACATGTCCACGACACTGAAGCAGATCGCGGACAAGCTCGGCGCGACCAGCACATCGGACGCGCTCGCCTATGTCGGCAAGACCGTGCTGACCGCCGGCGACACCGCCTATGGCCGCACATCGGGTGGGCTGGCGGGCGCGGTCGAGCTGGACGCCGCCGCGTCGGACGTCACCGTATCGATCAGCAACGCCGCCGGGCAGGTGCTGCACACCCAATCGCTGGGCGCGCAGAAGGCGGGCACCGCCGCCTATGACTGGGACGGGAAGCTCGCCGACGGCTCGGACGCCGGCACCGGCCCGTTCACCGTGGCCGTGCTGGCGCAGAACAACGGCAAGGCGGTCACCGCCACCAACCTGGTCTGGGCGCCCGTCGAGTCGGTCTCCACCGCCAGCGGCACCGCCAGCCTCACCCTGCCGGGCCTCGGCACCGTTCCCCTTTCCGCCGTCCGCCAGGTCGGCTGAGCCCCTTTTCCAGGAGCATCCCCATGTCCTTCTACACCTCGCTGTCCGGCCTGCAGGCGTCGCAGACGGAGATGTCCACCATCTCGCACAACCTCGCCAATGTCGGCACCAACGGCTTCAAGAAGAGCCGCACCGAGTTCGCCGACGTGATCGCGTCGTCCGTGTCGCTGTCGCCGACGCAGATGGTCGGCTCGGGCACGGTGGTGAAGGGCAATTTCCAGCAGTTCGGGCAGGGCAACCTGATTCAGTCGGCGAACACGCTGGACCTCGCCATCTCCGGCGACGGATTCTTCGCGGTGAAGCCGGACGCGGAGTCGTCCAAGGTCAATTTCACCCGCAACGGCGGGTTCCAGGTCGATAACGACCGCTACGTCGTCGATGCGCAGGGCGCGCATCTGCAGGTCTATCCCGTTGACGGCTCGGGCGCGGTGGTCGCGACGGGGCTCGATTCGGCAACGTCGCTGCGCCTGCCCGCCAGCAGCGGCTCGGCCAAGGCGACGGGCGCGGTGACGATGTCGGCGAACCTCAACGCCAACTCGGCGGTGCCGGCCAACGCGACCTTCAACCGGTTCGACCCCACCAGCTACAACCAATCGACGCAGACCACCGTGTACGATGCCGACGGCAACCCGCAGACGCTGACCAACTATTTCCGCCGCGACACCGCGTCGGCGCAGGGCAGCCAGTGGTCCGTCTTCTCGTTCGTGGGCGACCAGCAGCTGACCAGCGGCTCGGGCGCCAGCGACCACATGACGCTGGGCTTCGACGGCAACGGCGCGCTCGCCGCCCAGCCGACGCCCACCAGCTTCGATCCGTTCACCACGCCCGGCTCCACCACGCCCCAGCAATTCTCCTTCACCTTCGGCAGCGACACCGCCCAGACCGCGCAGCCCTTCAACGTCAACGCGCGCAGCCAGGACGGCAAGGCGGTCGGCCAGCTGCAGGGCGTGACGGTGGACGAGAAGGGGCTGGTGAAGGCCAGCTTCTCCAACGGTGACAGCCAGGCGATCGGCCAGGTCGTGCTGGCGAACTTCACCAACCCCACGGGATTGCGCCAGCTGGGCAACAGCTACTGGTCGGCCACCGGCGTATCGGGCGACCCCAAGCTGGGCCAGGCCGGTTCGGGCGGTTTCGGCAACCTGATGAGCGGCACGATCGAACGCTCCAACGTCGATATCACGGAGGAGCTGGTCAACCTGATCGCCGCGCAGCGCGACTTCCAGGCGAACGCCAAGGCGCTCGATACCGCCAGCCAGATCTCTCAGACCATCTTCAACATCCGCAGCTGAGCTAGAAGATGGCGGCGAACCTCTGTTCTCCCTTCCCTGAAAGGGAGGGGCTGGGGG
>CAXTWJ010000248.1:0-4449 GCA_964247925.1 uncultured Sphingomonas sp. | reverse complement strand
GGCGACCGGCCCCGTGCCGCTGGCGGGGGTCGCGCTGGGCGTGACCGCCGTCGCGCTCGCGCGCGGCACGTTCATGCAGGTGCTGGACGGCACCATCGCCAACGTCTCGCTGCCGACCATCGCGGGCAATCTGGGCGCGTCGTCGGACGAGTCCACCTGGATCATCACCGCCTTCGCCGTGGCGCAGGGCATCGCCCTGCCGCTCACCGGCTTCCTGATGGGGCGGTTCGGCGTGGTGCGGACCTTCTGCCTGTCCGTCTTCCTGTTCACGCTCGCATCGTTCCTGTGCGGGGTCGCCTGGAACCTGCAGTCGCTGATCCTTTTCCGTGTCATGCAGGGCGGGGTGTCGGGGCCGATGATGCCGGGCAGCCAGGCGCTGCTGATCGCGACGTTTCCGCCGCAGCGCCGCTCCACCGCGCTCGGCATTTGGTCGATGACGACCATGGTCGCGCCGATCCTCGGGCCGGTGCTGGGCGGCTACATCTCCGACAACTATCACTGGAGCTGGATCTTCCTCATCAACGTTCCCGTCGGCCTCGCCTGCGCGGGCGTGTGCTGGCGCGGGCTCAGCACACGCGAGACGCCCACGCGCAAGCTGCCGATCGACCGGGTCGGGCTGGTCCTGCTCGCGCTCTGGGTCGGGTCGGTCCAGATCATGCTCGACCTCGGCAAGAACGACGACTGGTTCAATTCCACCCGGATCGTGGTGCTGGGCATCGTCGCCGCGATCGGCTTCGTGGCGTGGATGATCTGGGAACTGACGGACGCCAATCCGATCGTCGATCTGTCGCTGTTCAGGGGGCGCAACTTCGCTCTGGGCAATCTCGCCTTTTCGCTGGGTTATGCGGTGTTCTTCGCCAACAACCTGATCTTCCCGCTGTGGCTGCAGACCCAGGTCGGGTTTACCGCCACCTGGGCCGGGCTGGTCGCGGCGCCCGGCGGGCTGGTCGCGGTCATCCTCATCCCGCTGATGGCGCGCCTGTCGGGTCGGATCGACGCGCGGCTGCTCGCGACGCTGTCGTTCGTGGCGTTCGTTGCCGGCTATGGCCTGCGCGCCGGGCTCACCACCGATGCCAGCGTATGGCAGTTCGCGCTGCCGTCGCTCGTGCAGGGCATCGGCATGAGCTGCTTCTTCCTGGCGATGCTGACGATCTCGATCGACCGAATCCCGCCCGAGCGGCTGCCGTCGGCGACCGGCCTCTCCAACTTCGTCCGCACGGTGGCGGCCTCGTTCGCCGCGTCGATCGTCACCACCGCCTGGGACCGGCGCGAGGCGCTGCACCAGACGCGCCTTGCCGACGCGGTGGGGCAGGGCATGCCGCTGCAGGCGGCGATGGCGAGCCTGGAGCGGCTCGGCCTGACCGCGCAACAGGCCGCCAGCGTCGTGACCCGTCAACTCGTCGGGCAGAGCTACCTCCTCGCCTCCACCGACCTGTTCGCGCTGTCGGCGCTGCTGTGCGCGGCGCTGATCGCGCTGGTGTGGACCGCGCGCCGTCCCGCGCCGCCCAGCGGGCCCGTCGCCGCCGACTGATGGCCAAGCCCGCGTGGCCATGGTCAGGTGCTCGCGGGCGGTGTTCATGGCATGGGGCTGATCAACACGATCCGCAGTTATGCCCGACGATCGCGATGTCCTTCACCGCCGACCGCGATGTCCTGCCCGATCCGCACACCTATGCAGACGGCCTCCGCCGTGCCTGCCAGATACTGAAGACGGCGGCGATGGAACGTGGCGCGGCGCCGCCGGTTGAGGTCGACGACGACAGGCCCGCGACACGCAGGAAAGGACGCCATCATGGCTGAGGATATGATCGGGACGAGCGGCTTCATCAAGGACGCGGCGGGCCGGATGCGCGACGCCGGCACCCGCGCGGGCGAGGCGATGCGCGAGGGTGGGCAGCGGATCGCGGCGAACAATCAGCAGATCGGCGTCAAGATGATCGATCAGGCCGAGCAGAACGCGGCCGAGGCCTTCGCCGCGATGCGTAAGGCGGCGCAGGCGACCGACCTGTCCGGTGTCATGCAGGCGCAGGGCGACTATCTGCGCGAACAGAGCCAGCGTTCGATGGCGCAGGCGCGCGAGATCGGTGAACTCATCGTTCAGTTCGGGCGTGAGGCCATCACCACCATGCGCGGCGGCACCGGTGGATCGGAGCCGCGCACCGGCGGAGAATAAGCCCTTTCCGTCACCCCGGCTCAAGGTCGGGGTGACGACAATGCGCTGCACATAGCTGTCCAGCGCCAGCGTCCGCTCGTCCGGCCGCAGCGCCTACCCGTCGAGCATGAACACGTCGGCGCCGGCGCGGAGTAGATGCTCGACCAGGCCGTGGCCCGGCACCATGTCGAAGATGTAGCCCCGGTTGGTGGTCGCCATCGCCAGCAGGATCGGCACGCGGTACACGCCGTCCAACAGCGGCCGGTGATGATACAGCCGCACGGTGTCGCGTTCGATCTGCACGTCCTTGGGGCTGGCGTCCGGCTGCGGCCCGGCGGTGGTGAAGTGGTCGAGTCCTTTCAGATTGCGCCGCAGCGCGCGCTCGAACTCGGTCGCGGCGGCGTGAAGGAATCGGGCGCGGTCGCCATCAGCGGTGAACGCGCGAACGCGCCATGCGTCAGGTCGCCGCCTGCGGCGTGCGATTGCGTGTCGGCCGGGGCCAGTCGGGCGTGGCGGAGTCGCCCAACACCGCCGCCTCGATCCGCGCCAGCGTTGCTTCCATGCGACCGAGGCGGGCGGACAAGTCCTCGAACTCCGCGCAGCTGGGCATGTGGCGGCGAGCGCCTTGGCCATCTGTTCCTTGACCGCGCCCTGCGCCTGCAGCGTAGCGGCCTGTGCCCCGTTCATCGCACGCGACCAATTGTCGGTCCTGAGCAGATCGCCGCCCAGCGCGTTGGTCAGCTCTCCCTTTCGCCCAGCATGGCGCGGAACATCACCGCGAAACCGTCGCCATGCTGCGCAATATCGTCGCAGCATTGGCGGGCGTCACGGGGTGGGTCGCGGCCCCGCCGGCGTCGCTTCCAGCGTCGAGTCACCACCCAGTGCCCGGTACAGCGACACCCGATTAGACGCCGCGACCAGCGCCGTGTTCACCACCGTGCGCTGCGCGGTATAAAGCGACCGCTGCGCGTCGAGCGACGACAGGAAGTTCTCCAGCCCGCCCTGATAACGCGCGTTGACCAGGTTCAGCGTGTCCGCCGCCGCCGCGGCGAACCGCTGGTTGGCGGCGAGCTGGGGCTGGATGGTGCCCTGGCGCGCCAGCGCGTCCGCCGTTTCGCGGAACGCCGACTGGATCGTGCGCTCATAGGTGGCGAGGGCGGCGTGGCGTTGTGCTCGGGTGTATGCAACGCTCGCGCGTCCCGCGCCGGCGTTGAAGATGGGATAGGTGACCGAGGGCGCGACCGAATAGTTGAACGCCCCGCCCGTGAACAGCGACGACAGCGCGCTGGACGCGAGGCCGAGCAGTCCGGTCAGCGAGAGGCGCGGGAACAGCGCCGCGCGCGCCGCGCCGATCTCCGCATCATAGGCGCGCAGCTGATATTCCGCCTCCACCACGTCGGGCCGGCGCAGCAGCACGCCGGAGTCGAGGCCGGCGGGCAGCGCGACGATACCCCTGGACGCATCGTCGATGTCGGTCGGCAGCAGCGCGCCCGCGACCGGCACGCCGACCAGCAGCTGCAGCGCGTTGCCGTCCTGCGCCACCAGCGTGGTCTGCTCGGCCAGGTCCGCCTGCGCGGTATCGAGCACCTGTTCCGCCTGGCGCACGTCGGTGCGCGGGCTGATCCCGCCGGTCAGCCGCGCGCGCGTCAGGCGGACGCTGACCTCCGCCGAGCTCGCCGTGTCCCGCGCCAGCTTGAGCAGGCTGCGGTCGGCGGCGAGCTGCAGCCAGGCGTCCGCGACGTCGCCGACCAGCGTCAGCCGCGTCGCGCGCGCGGCGGCCTCGGTAGCGAAATACCGGTCCAGCGCCGCGCCGGTCAGCGAGCGGATGCGGCCGAACAGGTCGATCTCGAACGCCGTGGTGCCCAGGCTGACGGAATAGCTGCTGGAGGCGTTGGACGAGGTCACGACCGTGCCGCCCGTGGCGCCGCCCGTCGTCGTGCCCGTGCCCGTGCCGGTGCCGGCTCCCGTATCCGTGCCCGTGCCGCCGTTGCTGACGCCGGTGCCGCTGGTGGCGGTGCTGCGCGCGCCGTTGCCGCCGTGCGAATAGCTGTAGCGCCCGGTCGCGTCGATCTGCGGGAACAGGTCGGCGCGCTGGATGCGGTATTGCGCGCGCGCGGCGGCGATGTTGGCGGCGGCGACCCGCAGGTCGCGATTGTTGGCGAGCGCGCGGTCGATCACCGCCTGGAGGCGCGGGTCGGTGAACACCTGGCGGTAGCTGACCGACGGCAGCGCCGCCTCCGACTGGCGCAGATAGGCGTCGCCGACCGGCCAGGACGGCGGCACGGGCAGCGCGGGGC
>CAXTWJ010000247.1:498-4452 GCA_964247925.1 uncultured Sphingomonas sp. | reverse complement strand
TCCCCGGATTGGCGCGCAGCACCGAATCGACCGCGCCCTTCTGGATCAGGTGGCCGCCGGTCCTCACCCCGGAGATGCGGGTCTGCGCGGTGAAGGGAATGACCTCGGCGTCGGCGGGCAGGGCCTGCGTCACCACCACGTGCCTGTCGCGCGCGAGCGCCACGATCGAGCGGCCCTCGGGCGTCTCGTCCGTCAGGCTGGCGATCAGCGCCACCTCCGCCAGCTCGTCGACGCCGATGCCCGCGACGGGGCGGAACGCGGTCGCCTGACGGTCGCCGATCGTGATCGTGCCCGTCTTGTCGAGCAGCAGCACGTCGATGTCGCCCGCCGCCTCCACCGCGCGGCCGGACTTCGCCAGCACGTTGAACCGGACCAGCCGGTCCATGCCCGCGATGCCGATCGCCGACAGCAGGGCGGCGATGGTGGTCGGGATCAGCGTGATCAGCAGCGCCGCCAGGATCGCGACCGGCACCGCGCCGCCGGCATAATGCGCGAACGCCGGGATCGTCCCCACCGCGATCAGGAAGATGATCGTCAGCCCGACCAGCAGGATGGTCAGCGCCACCTCGTTGGGCGTCTTCTGCCGTTCCGCGCCCTCGACCAGCGCGATCATGCGGTCGAGGAAGCCCTGCCCCGGCTCGGCGGTGACGCGCACGGTGATCCGGTCGGAGATGACGCGCGTGCCCGCGGTCACCGCCGATCGGTCGCCGCCCGCCTCGCGGATCACGGGCGCGCTCTCGCCGGTGATCGCGGCCTCGTTCACCGATGCGACGCCGGCGATCACCTCGCCGTCGGCGGGGATCAGGTCGCTGGTCTCGACCAGCACCAGCTCGCCCGCGTGCAGCCGCGTCGCCGGCACCAGCTCCCAGGTGTCGCCAAAGCCCAGCAGCTTGGCCTTGAGGTCCGCCTTGGCGGCGCGCAGCGAATCGGCCTGCGCGCGCCCGCGCCCTTCCGCCAGCGCCTCGGCGAAGGTGCCGAACAGCACCGTCAGCCACAGCCACACGATCAGCTGCACCTGGAACGCGGTGCCGAGCCGCTCGTGGCCGAGCGCGAGCAGGAGGGTGAGCAGCGCCGCGACGCTCGCGGTCACGAACATCACCGGATTGCGGATCAGCTGGCGGGGATCGAGCTTGCGGAACGCATCGCCGATCGCCGGCACGACGAGCTGGGTCGAGAACATCGAGGTCGGAGCGGGCATGGTCGCGTGTCCCGTCAGGAGAGCTGGCCGCGGATCATCGCGAGATGATCGGCGATCGGGCCGAGGGCGAGGGAGGGCAGGAAGGTGAGCCCGCCCAGAATCAGGATGATGCCGACCAGGAGGCCGACCCACAGCGGGCCGGTGGTCGGGAAGCTGCCGGCACTGGGCGGCGTGTACCGCTTGGCGGCGAGCGAGCCCGCGATCGCCAGCATCGGCACGATCACGAAGAACCGCCCCACCCACATCGTCACGCCCAGCAGCCCGTTGTAGAACGGCGTTCCCGTCGCCAGCCCGGCGAAGGCGGAGCCGTTGTTCCCGGCCGCGGAGGTGAAGGCGTACAGGATCTCCGAGAACCCGTGCGGCCCCTTGTTCGCCAGCCCCGCCAGCCCGGCGGGCAGCACGGCGGCGAGCGCGGTCAGCCCCAGGATGAACAGCGGCAGCACCGCGATCGCCAGCACCGCCAGCTTGACCTCGCGCGCCTCGATCTTCTTGCCGACATATTCGGGCGTCCGGCCGACCATCAGCCCGGCGACGAACACCGCCAGGATCGCGAACAGCAGGAAGCCATAGATGCCCGCGCCGACGCCGCCCACCACGACCTCGCCCAGCTGGATGTTGAACAGCGGGATCAGGCCGCCCAGCGCGGTGAAGCTGTCGTGCATGGCGTTGACCGCGCCGCACGACGCGGCGGTGGTGACGGCGGCGAACAAGGCGGAGCCGGCGATGCCGAACCGCACCTCCTTGCCCTCCATGTTGCCGCCCGGCACGCCCAGATGGTGCAGCACGGGGTTGCCGGCGGCCTCCGCGCCGTAACAGACCGCGACGCCCGTCAGGAACAGCACCGCCATCGCGCCGAGGATCGCCCAGCCCTGCCGCGTGTCGCCCACCGCCTTGCCGAACGTCCAGGTCAGCCCGACGCCCAGCACGAAGATCGACAGCATCTGGAGCAGGTTGACCAGCGCCGACGGGTTCTCGAACGGATGCGCGGAATTGGCGTTGAAGAAGCCGCCACCATTGGTGCCCAGCATCTTGATCGCCTCCTGGCTGGCCACCGGCCCCAGCACGATCGTCTGGCGCGCGCCCTCCAGCGTCGTCGCATCGACGGTGGAGGCCAGCGTCTGCGGCACCCCCGTCGCGATCAGCACCGCGCCATAGACGAGGCAGGCCGGCAGCAGCAGATAGAGCGTGATCCGCGTCACGTCGGCCCAGAAATTGCCGACGGTGGCCGCTTCCCGCCGCGCGAAGCCCCGGAACAGCGCGAAGGCGAGCGCGATGCCGGTCGCCGCCGAGACGAAGTTGTGGATCACCAGCCCCAGCATCTGGCTGAGGTTCGACAGCGCCGCCTCGCCCGAATACCATTGCCAGTTGGTGTTGGTGGTGAAGCTGACCGCCGTGTTGAACGCGCCGTCCGGGGTCAGCCCGGCCAGCCCGCGCGGGTTGAGCGGCAGGACGGCCTGCCCGCGCAGCACGGCATAGGTGAGGAGCAGCAGGACCAGGTTGAACCCGATCATGTGCGCGCCATAGCGGCGCCAGCCCTGCTCGGCCGTCGGATCGACGCCCGCCAGCCGATAGAAGCCGCGCTCCACCGGCCCCAGCACGACGTGGAGCGGCGTGCGCCGGCCCTCGAACAGCGCGTGCAGGAACAGCCCCGTGGGCTTGGTCAGCGCGGCCAGCACCGCGACGAACAGGATGATCAGGCCCCAGCCCTGAACGGTCATGGCGCGGCGCTCCTAGAAGCGCTCGGGCCGCAGGAGCACGGCCACGAGATAGAGAAGAAGAAGGCCGGCGACGGCCGCGGCGAGCAGGAGGTCCAGGCTCACGGTCTACGCCTCCTCGCACAGGCGCAGATAGGCGAAGGTCGCGAGCACCAGCCCCGCGAGCACGCCCAGCCAGATCAGGTCCGCCATCGCCACACGCCTTTTCCCAAGAACCTTTGGATCGATGGGACGAGATAGGCGGGGGGCGCGTTAAGTTTCGCCGGCGAGTTCGCCCGCTCGGCATATATTCGGCGTTAACATCGCGGACCCCGCTTGGCGGCGCGCCCGCGTCGGCGTTACGCCCTGGCCATGGCCGATCCGACCCGCCCCTCCCCCGACCTGCTGCTCCGCGCCGCCCGGCGGGAGGGTCGCGGGCGCCTGAAGATCTTTCTCGGCGCGGCGCCCGGCGTCGGCAAGACGTTCGAGATGCTGTCGCGGGGCGCCGAGCGCGCGCGCGCCGGCGTCGATGTGGTCGCCGGCATCGTCGAGACGCACGGCCGCGCGGACACGGAGGCGCTGGTCGCGCCGCTGGAGGTGCTGCCCCGCCGCGCCGTCGAGCATGGCGCGCATCGGCTGACGGAACTCGACCTGGACGCGCTGCTCGCGCGCCGGCCGGCGCTCGCGCTGATCGACGAGCTGGCGCACACCAACGCGCCCGGCTCGCGCCATCCCAAGCGCTGGGGGGACGTCGCCGAGCTGCTCGACGCGGGCATCGACGTCTATTCGACGCTGAACGTTCAGCATCTCGAGAGCCTCAACGACGTGGTGGCCAGCTTCACCCGCGTCCGCGTGCGCGAGACGGTGCCCGATCACGTGCTGGAGGACGCGGAGGTGGAGGTGGTGGACCTGCCCCCCGACGAGCTGATCGCGCGGCTCAGGGACGGCAAGGTCTATCTGCCCGACGAGGCGACGCGCGCGCTGGGGCATTTCTTCTCCCGGCCCAACCTGTCGGCGCTGCGCGAGATGGCGCTGCGCCTCGCCCCGCAGCGCGTCGATCGG
>CAXTWJ010000247.1:0-488 GCA_964247925.1 uncultured Sphingomonas sp. | reverse complement strand
CGGCGCGCGACGCGCGCGCGACGCCGGGCACCTGCGCGGCGGGCGAGCGCGTGCTGGTCGCGGAGGGCGAGCTGCCCGGCGACGACGCGCTGGTGCGCGCCGCCAAGCGGCTGGCGGACGCGCTGCGCGCCTCGCTCACCGCCGTGTACATCGAGACGCCGCGGGCCCGCACCTTCGACGGCGACCGGCAGCGCCGGGTGGCGGACGTGCTCCGGCTCGCCTCGTCGCTCGGCGCGACGGTCGCGACCGTGCCCGCGACCGACGTGATCGAGGGGCTGCGGCGACAGGTGGAGCTGACGCGCGCGACCCAGCTGGTGATCGGCAAGTCGCGCCGGACCTGGTGGTTCGCGCTGCGCCACCGCTCGGTCGTGGAGGTGATGCTGAAGGGCAGCGAGGGGCTGGCCGTCCACGTCATCCCCGCCGCGCCGTCATCCCCGGTCGCCGCCGGCGCGGGCCCTGCCACCGCCGGCGCGGTGACCGGCCCGAAC
>CAXTWJ010000246.1:0-4456 GCA_964247925.1 uncultured Sphingomonas sp. | reverse complement strand
GCGACCCACATCGCCGGGGCGCGATAGGGCTCGGCCGCCACCGCCGCCTCCGCCCGGAACGCCTCGCGCGGCACGAAGGCGGCGCGGATGATGCTATTGCCGAACAGCCGGTAGGCGAACGCCGCCGCGATCACGAGCACGATCAGCGCGGCGATGACGTAGAGAAACTTGCGAGCCACGGCCGCGCCCTATCATCCCGCGCGAGGACGCGCACGGCCCAAAAGCGTTGCGGCACGGGGCGGGGGAATGCTAGCCGCCCCTCATGTCCGTCGATACGCAGACCGTGCAGAAGGTGGCGAAGCTCGCCCGCATCGCGCTCGCCCCCGGCGATGCCGAGCGACTGGCGCCCGAGCTCAACAACATCCTGGGCTGGATCGAGCAGCTGGGCGAGGTCGATACCGACGGGGTCGAGCCGATGACGGCGGTGATCCCCAACGCCTTGCGCCTGCGCGACGATGTGGTCGATGCCGACCCGCTGACCGGCGGCGGCATCCGCGACCGGCTGATGGCCAATGCGCCGCAGGCCGAGCACGGCTTCTTTACGGTGCCCAAGGTGATCGAATAGTGGCGGACCTGACCGACCTGGGCGTGGCCGCGATCCGCGACGGCGTGCGCGACGGCCAGTTTTCCGCGCGCGAGATTGCCGAGGCCTTCATCGCCAGGGTGAGCGCGGCGAAGGCGCTGAACGCCTTCCTGGTCGAGACGCCCGACCACGCGCTCGCCGCCGCCGACCGGGCCGATGCGGCGCGCGCGGCGGGGGAGACGCCCAAGCCGCTGGCCGGCGTGCCGATCGGGATGAAGGACCTGTTCTGCACGAACGGCGTCCCGACCACGGCGGCTAGCCACATCTTGGAGGGGTTCACTCCGCCGTACGAGTCCACCGTGTCGCAGAACCTGTGGGACGCGGGCGCGGGGATGCTGGGCAAGCTCAACATGGACCAGTTCGCGATGGGCTCGTCCAACGAGACGTCCGCGTTCGGCAACGTGGTCTCGCCCTGGCAGCGCAACGACGGCGGCAACGCCCCGCTCGCCCCGGGCGGCTCGTCGGGCGGGTCGTCGGCGGCGGTGGCGGCCAGGCTCTGTCCGGGCGCGACGGGGACGGACACGGGCGGCTCCATCCGCCAGCCGGCCGCGTTCACCGGCATCAGCGGGATCAAGCCGACCTATGGCCGCTGCTCGCGCTGGGGCACGATCGCCTTCGCCTCGTCACTGGACCAGGCCGGGCCGATGGCGCGCGACGTTCGCGATTGCGCGGTCCTGCTCGCGGCGATGGCGGGGTTCGACGCCAAGGACGCGACCTCGCTGCGGCTCGACGTGCCCGCGTGGGAGCGGAACTTGTCGAGCGATCTCCGGGGCGTGCGCGTCGGCGTTCCCACCGAATATCGGGTGGACGGGATGCCGGCCGAGATCGAGGCGCTGTGGCGGCGCGGCATGGACTGGGTGCGCGACGCGGGCGCGGAGGTGGTCGAGGTGTCGCTGCCGCACACCCGCTATGCGCTGCCCGCCTATTACATCATCGCGCCGGCCGAGGCCTCGTCCAACCTCGCGCGCTACGACGGCGTGCGGTACGGGCTGCGGGACCTGCCCGAAGGCGCGGGCCTGCAGGATATGTACTCGGCGACCCGCGCGGACGGCTTCGGCGCGGAGGTGAAGCGGCGCATCCTGATCGGCACCTATGTCCTCAGTGCGGGGTTTTACGACGCTTATTACACCCAGGCGCAGAAGGTGCGGGCGCTGATCGCGCGCGATTTCGAGCAGGCGTGGGACCGCTGCGACGTGCTGCTCACCCCGACCGCGCCGTCCGCCGCTTTCGCGCTGGGCGAGAAATCGGCCGATCCGCTGGCCATGTATCTCAACGACGTCTTCACCGTGCCGTCGTCGCTCGCCGGCCTGCCCGCGATGAGCGTGCCCGGCGGGCTGGACGCCGCCGGCCTGCCGCTGGGGCTGCAGGTGATCGGCCGGCCGCTCGACGAGCAGGCGGTGCTCAACGTCGGGTTGGCCCTGGAGCAGCGCGCCGGCTTCACCGCACGGCCGGAGCCATGGTGGTAGGACGCCGGTGCCGGTCGATCAGGCCTCGAACGCCCGCACTGCCTCACGCTCTGCCTGGATGATCGCGCGGCGCTTCGCGAACACCCTCGGCGCGAACAGCAAATGCATCTTCCACCAGCGCCGCCGCGTCAGTCGATCCTGCGCCTGGACGCGCGCGTCATCCCAGGTCGGGCGCGGGACAAGGTGCCCGATCTGGCGCTCCACGTCCTGATAGCAGGCATGAAACCGCGTCCACGGGCTCATCGCGCCGTTCCAGGGCTTCGACGCCCCGGTGAAATGGTAGATGGCCGGGCGTATCGCCTTCGCCAGCCCGAGGTTCTGGTACTCGGTCATGAAGTTCCAGCGGATCGGCAGCGTGATCCGCCGCCGTCCCAGTACCGCATTCATCGCGCTCTGGTCGTGCCGCACGCAGATCGCCGTGTTGTTCAGGAAGAACGCCAGCGCCTCCCTAGCCATGTCCTGCCATGTCGCCGTCTCGACCAGCAGCACGCCCGCGTTGAAATAGCGCTGGTCGGCGGCCATGCCCAAATTGGCGAAGTAGCCACGGCTGCTGCTGCCGAAGCGACCGAAGTCGTCGCGGGAGAAGGCGCGGATGTCGTCCACGGCACCGATTCTGCCGGTCGGGATGTCGTGCTCGAGCAACGGCGTCGGGTCGCCGTCGAACCAAGTATCGCCATCGACATACAGCATTCGTCGATGCGAGCGCGCGACGGTGTCGGCGATCAGGAACCGCCCCAGGGTCGAGAGCGAAACATGCCCCTCGCTCCATTTGGCGGCATCGACCGCGTCGAGCTGCGCGGCGTCGAGCGAGAGAAGCTTGATTCCCCTTTCGGCCAGAAAGGCGACGAGCGCGTCATGGTTCCCGGTCGGCTCGCCGGTCAGGAACAGCAGCACATCGGCCGCCTCGTTCGGCACGAACCGGCGGAGCGACAGCGCCGACGCGATGGTGGGGAACAGGAAGTTCTGATCCGCGACGTAGCAGATCGCGCAGTCCCTCGCGGAGAGCTTGGTCGTCATGACGTGCGTGGTGAGGCAGGTTCTTCCGGCGATCAAGCCCGCATGGGCTCAGCCCGCGACGTCATCGCCGGCAAGCCGTTCGCTTGCCGGTTGACTACGGCGGCGATACGCTCGATCCCTCTGGTGGCCGAAACGGTATTCCCATGCAGATCTCCGTGGCGCTGGCGACGTACAATGGCGAGCGATACATCCGCGAACAGCTCGACAGCATCGCGGCGCAGACGTTGCTTCCCGCCGAATTGGTGGTCAGCGACGACGGCTCGACCGATGAAACGCTGGCGATCGTTCGTGCCTTCGGGGAACGCGCCCCATTCCCGGTGCGGGTGCTGCCTCGGCAGGAGCGATTGGGGTTCGCCGACAATTTCCTGCGTGCGGCGGAAGCGTGCGCGTCGCCGCTGGTCGCCTTCTGCGATCAGGACGATGTGTGGCTGCCCGACAAGCTGCGGGTCGCGTCGGAGCGGCTGACCGCCGACGACAGCCTGCTCGCGATGCATCGGCTGGCGGTGGTGGACCAGGCACTTCAGCCGTTAGGGCATTGGGATCAGGACATCGACCACGACCGCGTGGCCGAGCCGCTGGAACTCGATCCCTACCTCACGGGCTGGGGCAACACGATGCTGTTCCGCCGCGAACTGCTGCACCTGATCCCGCGCGGGGAGCGGCCGCCGCACCCGCAGTCGCCCGGGCGACCCCTGACGCACGACACCTGGCTGTATGTGCTCGCCGCCGCACTGGGCCGCGTATCGCACATCCATGCCCCGTTGATCCTCTATCGCCAGCACGACAGCAATGCCGCGGGCGTGGCGTTGGGGCAGGGCGGTCTCCGGCATCGCCTGGCCGACTGGTCCAACGTCCCTTTCTTCATGTTCCAGGAGCAGTTCCTGTTCTACGAGAGCATGGCGGCGCTGTTCGCTACGCTTGCTGCGGGTGGCGGTGCCATGGCCGGCGCCGCGGCAGCTGCCCGTGACCGTTTCGCCCAGCGCCGTGAACTCCTCCGGACGCGGCTTGCCGTCTTCGGCGGCCCTTCCTTGCGCGCTCGGCTCCGGGCCTTCCTGCGCCTGCAACGGATGCCGCGCGACACGCCGCCCTGGCTGGGCGCGCAGGCCAAGGAGATCGTGCTGGGCGTGAGTGGCCTCCATCGGCTGCGCCATCCGGCGACCACGATCCGCTGAGCGCGGGTTCGGACTGGACCTTTGCCTCGCCCCCGCGCAAACGGAAGCCGGCAAGGAAGAACAGGACTGACCGTGACGACCTCCCCCTATCGCATCCAAGGCGCCACCGGCGAGTGGGAGGTGGTGATCGGGCTGGAGGTCCATGCCCAGGTCACGTCCAACGCCAAGCTGTTCTCCGGCGCGGCGACCGCGTTCGGCGCGGAGCCGAACACGCAGGT
>CAXTWJ010000245.1:0-4474 GCA_964247925.1 uncultured Sphingomonas sp. | reverse complement strand
CTTCGGGTCCTGTCCCTGCCGCGAGGGCCGATGAGAACCCGTCGCGTACCGGCCAGCACACAGACCGGATGTACCCCGGCGGATCTCACGGGCTTGCCCGGCTCCGACGCCCCGACTGCTTCCGAATGAGCTGAGGGACAGCGCGCACCCAACACACCCCCTAGCCCGAGGTAGGGCGGGGAGCGGGGTCGTGTCCCGGGTAGTGGTGTAGCTGGCCGGTAGCGGAGACGCCTGTCCGCGCGCCATCCACAGCGCTGGAGCGGACGGGCGTCTTCGCGGAGTTAGCCATCGGCGGTCGCCGGCTAGGGTCGGGTTGCGAACACCAACCTGAACCGAGAGACCGACCGATGACCGACGAGATGATGAGCCTGCGCGGCCTGCTTGAGAAGAGCGCCGACGTGGATGTGCTGCGCGAGATGATCGGCTTTGCGGCCGAGCGGCTGATGGAGCTGGAGGTGGGCGCCCTCACGGGGGCGGCTTTTGGCGAGAAGAGCGGCGAGCGCCTGGCGCAGCGCAACGGCTATCGCGACCGGGACTGGCAGACGCGGGCCGGCACGGTGGAACTGCGCATCCCGAAGCTGCGGAAGGGCTCATACTTTCCCGGCTTTCTGGAGCCACGCCGCATGGCCGAGAAGGCGCTCACCGCGGTGATCCAGGAGGCCTACATCCAGGGTGTTTCCACCCGCTCGGTCGACGATCTCGTGCAGGCGATGGGAGGGACCGGCATCTCCAAAAGCCAGGTGAGCCGGCTCTGCGCCGAGATCGATGACCGGGTGAACGCCTTCCTCGACCGGCCGATCGAGGGCGAGTGGCCCTATCTGTGGCTGGACGCGACCTACGTGAAGGTGCGCGAGGCCGGGCGCATCGTGTCGGTCGCCGTCACGGTCGCGGTGGGCGTCAACACCGACGGGCGACGCGAGGTGCTCGGCATGGACATCGGCCACTCCGAGGCGGAGACCTTCTGGACGGCCTTTTTGCGCAAGCTGGCGCGCCGCGGGCTGCGCGGCGTCAAGCTCGTCATCTCGGACGCGCACGAGGGGCTGAAGGCCGCCGCCACCAAGGTGCTGGGCGCCACGGCCCAAAGGTGTCGCGTGCATTTCATGCGCAACGCCCTGGCCCATGCCGGCAAAAGCGGTCGGCAGGTCGTCTCGGCCCTGATCGCCACGGCCTTCGCCCAGGCCGACGCCGAGGCCGCCCGGCAGCAGTGGCGCCGCGTCGCCGACCAGTTCCGCCCCAAAATGCCGAAGCTCGCAGCCTTGATGGACGACGCGGAAGCCGACGTGCTGGCCTACATGACGTTCCCGGCCGCACACCGCACCAAGCTCCACTCGACCAACCCGCTGGAGCGCGTCAATGGCGAGATCAAGCGCCGAACCGACGTCGTCGGGATCTTCCCCAACGAGGCCTCGGTCCGCAGGCTCGTCGGCGCGATCCTGCTCGAGCAGAATGACGAGTGGGCCGTCCAACGCTCCCGTTACATGACGCTGGAAAGCATCGCACCGATCGGCGATGATCCTGCCGTCAGCCTGCCGACCTTGGTGGCCTGACCGTCCCGGCCCAGGCCGGTGACCGCAGTGGCTCCCAAAAGCTACACCACGGCCTGGGACACGATCGACAGCAGGGCCAGGGAGACGCCCCCAGCCGCCTCGGCCCTCGCGCGCTTCTTCGCGTAGGTCGACCACCACATGCGGGGCGGTTTGTCGGGGAACTCATCGAACAGGCTGACCGACCCGCCCAGGGCCTCCCGGATCGCCTGGGCTTTCTCCAGGTGGCGGTCCCGCGCCGAGATCCGTTGGGTTCGGTAGGACAGCGGGCGGGTGAACGCCCGCCGCGAGGCGAACACGAACGAGCCCGGCAGCATGTAGAGGGTCGAGCACATCGCCCGGCCGCGGTCGCACCAGAACCAGAACCGCACTCCGCCGGCCGGCTGTTCCGTGATCACGAGGCCGATCACGTAGTCCATGGACACCCTCTCGCCCGTGGCCCGCACCGTGGCGTCATAGACGAGGCACAACCGCCCCGAGATGGCGTCCGTGGTGAGGTCAAACTGCACCGAGGCCTGCTCCTCGCCCCAGCGCGACCACGACAGGCGACCCCGGAAATGCGCGTGAGGCCGGAGGGGCTTGCCGCCCGTCATGTCGGGCAGATGCAGCCGGAAACCGTCCTGCACCAACGGGTTCACAGCCACCGGGCCGCCTCCGTACCCCATTATCCGCTCCTACATCCGAAATAATGGTCGAACATCGCTATTATCAAACGGATCGCAGAGGGCAGGAAACCCGGTTTCCCTATTTCTCCGCCCTCTATTTAAATGGGCGCCCACAGAGGGGAAGACCGGCTCTTTGAAAACGACGATTGATTTCCAGAACATCCGAAAATGTCCAAGATGGCTGTTTTTCGCTGTTCCTGTGCCAGCCCGAGCGGCCCCGCGATGGCTATTTCCGCTACTTTTAGCGAACCCCATCGGGGCCGTACCCAGCCATCGCCATGATGTCATCGACCTGCGCCACCCGGCGCCGGCTGTGCTCGGCGTGACACGTCCCGCTATGGAGCCAGAGGCGACCGGCACCTTTCGCCTGCATCACCGCGATTTCGGGTCGGGTGCCGTCCAAGGATTCGCCGCAGGCGTGGCACCGGCCGTCGTGGGCCTGCCGTTCGACCAGGACCGGGCTGTTGCGGATCTTGGCCTCCGTGATCTCGACGGCACGGGCGAGCGCAACAGCATCGGGAAGGCCGAGATCGGCCAAGGCGTGCAGCTCGCGGGCGACGCCGGCGCGGACCTCGTCAGGGCCGATCGGAGGGGGTTCGTAGGGGTTCGTAGGGGTATCTACCGCCCTCCCATGCGAAGTGTCAGAAATGGTCATTTTGACACTTTCCATGCGTCTAAGAGAAATACCCCTACGAACCACTATGGACCCCATTAGAACCGGGGCTCCCGGCCGTCCCATAAGGAGTGGGCGGAGGGCGCGGAACCGGGCGAGGACGGACGTTGAGCGAGCGTGCGGGCGCTGTTCAGCCGCCACGACGACACCCCTTTGTAGAAGCCGTCCGCCTCGAAGTGATCGCCGTCGAGCACTCGGTTTTTGCTGCGGCCGAGCCATTGCCCGAGCTTTACCGCATCGACGAAACCCCCAGCGCCACCCACGGCCAGCAGGGCATCGCGGAACTCAGGGTGGAGGAACGGCGCCTTGCCGTTCGGGTCGAAATGCGTCGAGCCGGCCTTCTCCGAGGCACGCTGGACGACCTCGCTCAGCGTGACCCGCGCCGAGCCGCTCACCTCTTTCCACGTCACCATGACGGCGCGCAGTCGCTCCATCTTCGGATCGAGCGCGCGGGCGCTCTCCATCGTGTCGACGGGGTCGGCGCACCCGAGCCACAAGAGGGCATCGCGGACCACGCGGGACCACTCCTCGAACGATCCGAGCGGAGGCTTCTGCGCCGGCCGCCCGGCGACGTGATAGGCGCGCAGCACGGTCAGCGCGGCCACGACGAGCTTGCCGCGATCGGCCTTCGCGCGCTCGACCGGGTCGAAAGTGAACTCGCGCAGCTCGGGCCGTTCGACGCCGGCGTCCAAGCGGCACAGCAGCCCGCGGCGGGTCATGTCGCCGCCCAGTACGAGGTTGTTGCCGGTCGCCGTCACCATGACGTTGGTCGGCAGTTCCGGCGTCTCCGATTTTCCAAGGATGCGCGGCCGCACCGTCGTTTGGGTCAGGATCTGGCACAGGAGGTCGGACCCGAGCGTCGCCTCGATGTTGTCGAGCGCGATGGTCGAGCCCGCCATCAGCAGCGAGCCCAGCCGCTTCTCCAACTCCTCGGGGTTAGCCCCTATGGCGACAACGCCGGCCTCACGCCCCGTCGAGATGACCGATGACAGGTCGACGATCTTGCTCTTGCCCGTGCCCGGAGCCGGTGCGGTGAAGCCGTGCAGCGGCGCCGTGCGCAGCGAGCGCCGCACACACGCGGTCAGGATGGCCGAAAGCGCCACCGCGCGGTCCGCGTCGCCCACGAATGGAAAGCCAGCGATGAGATCGGACAGCGTGCCGAGGGCGACTTCCGCCATGGTCCGAGACGGCCGATCCGGGATCGACGGGAACTCGACGCCGGCGAAGTCGAGCAACAAGCCCGTGCGCCTGTCCCAGCCCGGCGCCGTCACGATCGATCCATCGGCGCGCATGCTCGGCGCGCTGACGATGCCGGTCAGGACCGGAAACTTGAACCGCCCCGTGCGCTGCTCTAGCGTCTTAATGATCGTCATGGGCGGGTTGGCCGGCACCATCTCGCCGGCTCGGCCGTCGAACTTCTCGAAAGCCGCCGCGACCGATGCGGCTTCGAGGAGAGCGTGATCGCCCAGGGGAACGATCTGCTGCGCCTCTATCTCGTGCTGTTCGGACGTGACCACCGGCACAAAGCCCGTCGTCACGAGGGAGCCTGCACGCTGGTAGATGCCGAGGCCGGCCTTGATGATGGCCTTCTC
>CAXTWJ010000244.1:0-4519 GCA_964247925.1 uncultured Sphingomonas sp. | reverse complement strand
GGGGGGGGCGCCGCGTGTGGGGGGGGGGGGGCCCGCCGGCCGCCCCCGCCACGCCCCACCCCCCCCCCCCGACGGGGGGGGCCCAGTCACGCCGCCGCTGGCAATTGAGGGCAGACCTTCCCAGCCAAGCGCATCGTGACTGTACCTTCGCCTTCGCGGGGGTGATGTACCAGGCGGAGCTCAAACCTCGCTTCCCGCCGCCGCGCCCGCGCCCTCTCGTGCCCGCGTCATGCGGAACTCGATCTTCTTGTCGTACGGCGCGCCGATGATCATGCGCTTCACATAGATGCCCGGCAGATGGATTGCGTCCGGGTCGAGCGTGCCCGTCGGCACCACCTCCTCCACCTCCGCCACGCACACTCGCCCCGCCGTCGCCATCGGCTGATTGAAGTTGCGCGCCGTCTTGCGGAACTGAAGGTTGCCGCTCTTGTCCGCGCGCCAGCCCTTGATGATTGACAGGTCGGCGCGGATGCCGCGCTCGAGGATATACTCCTCTCCGTCGAACGCCTTCACTTCCTTGCCTTCCGCGACCAGCGTGCCGACGCCTGTCTTGGTGTAGAAACCCGGGATCCCCGCCCCGCCCGCGCGGCACCGTTCGGCCAGCGTTCCCTGCGGGCAGAACTCCACCTCCAGCTCGCCGGCCAGATACTGCCGCTCGAATTCCTTGTTCTCGCCCACATAGGAGGAGATCATCTTGCGGACCTGGCGGGTGCGGAGCAGCTTGCCCAAGCCCTCGCCGTCGATCCCGGCATTGTTCGACGCGATCGTCAGGTTCGCGATGCCCGATGCCTGGATGGCATCGATCAGCCGCTCGGGGATGCCGCACAGGCCGAACCCGCCCGCGCAGATCGTCATGCCGTCGTGGAGCAGGCCGTCCAGCGCGGCCGCGGCGTCGGGAAAGAGCTTGTTCATGGGGCGACGGCGTAGTGCCCACGCCCGCGCCCGGTCAATAAGCGAGCCGCAGCCCCGATCTGGGCCAGCGCGCCTTCACGAGCCGCCCGGTGCCCGAGCCGGTCACATAGACGTCGCGCCCGTCTGCCCCGCCCCAGCATATATTCGTTGTGAACGGGTCGTCGGTCGCCACGAACTCGACCAGCTCGCCGATCGGCGAGACCACGCTGATCCCGCCTTCGCCGAGGGTCGCCACGCAGATGTTGCCGCCCGCCTCGACGCCCAGCGAGTCGAACCACCGGTCTCCCGCCGGCCGGTACAGCCCGCGCCCCGGCCCGACCCGTCCCGGCGCGAGGACCTCGAACGCCATCAGACGGCAGGTGAAGGTCTCGGCCGCGTACAGCGTGCGTCCGTCCGGCGACAGGCCGATGCCGTTGGGGTTCTCCAGCGGGAAGATGGCTTCCGCCAGGTGGCTGCCGTCGGCCCGCCCGTAGAACACGCCCGTGCGGTCCCTCTCGCGCTCGCGGGTCTTGCCGAAATCGGTGAACCAGAAGCCGCCGTCGCGGTCGAACACGATGTCGTTGGGGCCGCGCACGCGACAGCCGAAGTCGCCGTCGCGATACAGCACCTCGACCGCGCCGGTCTGGAGGTCGATGCGCTCGATCCGCCCGCCGGAATAGTCGGCCGGCTGGTCTCCGGGGATCAGCAGCCCACCCGTGTCGTGCCAGCTGAAGCCGCCATTGTTGCAGCAGTAGAGCTTGCCGTCCGGCCCGATCGCCAGCCCGTTGGGACCGCCGCCCGGCTCCGCCACGGTCTGCTTCGACCCGTCCGGCGCAACGCGCGTGATCCGGCCCGCCGCGATCTCGACGAGCACCACCGACCCGTCCGGCATCGCGACCGGCCCTTCGGGAAAGCGCAAGCCGTCCGCGACCGTCATCCATTCGACCATGCTCGCTCTCCTCTGCCCGGCAGCGTAAGGGCCCGCCATGGAAAAGAGAACCGGTGGCCGCATCCTTGTCGATCAGCTCCTGGCGCAGGGCTGCGAGCGCCTCTTCACCGTGCCGGGCGAGAGCTTCCTGGCCGTGCTCGACGCGCTGCATGACACGCCGTCGATCGAGGTCGTCACCTGTCGACAGGAAGGCGGCGCGGCGTTCATGGCGTGCGCCGACGGTACGCTCACGCACCGGCCCGGCATCGCCTTCGTCACGCGCGGGCCGGGCGCGACCAACGCCTCCATCGGCGTCCATGTGGCAATGCAGGACTCGCAGCCAATCATCCTGTTCATCGGCGACATCGATCGCGGCACCCGCGACCGCGAGGCGTTCCAGGAAATCGACTTCGCGGCCATGTTCACGCCGATCGCGAAATGGGCCGCGCGGATCGACGATGCGCGCCGCATCCCGGAATACGTGGCGCGCGCCTATGCGACCGCAATGAACGGGCGGCCCGGGCCGGTGGTGCTGGCACTACCGGAGGATATGCTGCTGGACCGCGAGGTAGCGGTGGACCGGCCTCGGGTGGAGCGGGTCGTCCAGGCCTGCGATCCCCTCCAGATCGCCACGCTTGGCGCCATGCTGGCCGCCGCCGAGCGCCCGCTCGCCATCGTCGGCGGCGCCGGCTGGGATGACGCGGCCGCGCGCGATTTCGGCGAGTGGGCGGAGCGCAGCGGCGTCCCCGTCGTGGCGGCGTTCAGGCGGCAGGACTCGCTGCCCAATGACAACCCGGCCTGGGCGGGCAATCTCGGCTACGGCCCCAACCCGCGCGTGGTCGATCGCGTCCGGATCGCCGACCTGCTGATCGTCGCCGGCCCGCGGCTGGGGGAGGCGACGACCGACGGCTATGCGCTGGTCACCCCCGACCACCCGGGGCAGCGACTTGTACAGATCCACCCCGACCCCGATGAGCTCGGCCGCGCCTATCGCACCGACCTCGCGATCTGCGCCGACATGGCGAGCTTCGCCGAGGCGTTGCAAGCCACCGACGCGTCGCTTCGCCCCGAGGGCGCGGACGCACACGCGGACTATCTCTTCTGGTCCACGCCCAAGCCGCGCGCCGACGTCGCCCTCGACCTCGGCCCGTGCGTAGCGGCGATGCGCGAGGCGCTGCCGACGGACAGTATTCTCTGCAACGGCGCGGGCAACTATTCGGGCTGGTGGCATCGCTATTGGCGCTATGCCGGGCCGGGCACGCAGCTGGCGCCGACCGCCGGCGCGATGGGCTATGGCCTGCCCGCCGCGGTTGCCGCGTCGCTGCGCTACCCCGACCGCTGCGTCGTCGCGCTGGCGGGCGACGGCTGCTTCCTGATGAACGGGCAGGAGCTGGCGACCGCCGTCCAGCACGGCTGTTCGATCCTGGTGATTATCATCGATAACGGCGCCTATGGCACGATCCGGATGCATCAGGAGCGCGCGTTCCCGGGCCGGGTGGAGGCGACCGCGCTCGGCAACCCCGACTTCGCCGCGCTGGCCCGTGCCTATGGCTGCTGGGCGGAGACGGTCGAACGGACAGAGCAGTTCGCTCCCGCCCTCGCCCGCGCGATGGCGGAACTCGGCGTCCGGCTGCTGCATCTGAGAACCGATGTCGAACAGATCACCGCCGGCACAACGCTGAGCGCGATCCGGGGCGGCTGAGCGTAACCCGGCTGTTCCACCCCATCCTCGCCGGCGCACGGTGGCGCGACCGCGTGGTGGCGAGCCTCGGCGCGCTGCTCGGCATGGCGATCGCGGCGTTTGTCGGAGCCGATGCGGGCGTCGGGCCGGCCGGGCTGCCGCCGGTCGTGGCCCCGCTCGGCACGTCGGCATCAGGCGCTGACGGAGGTGCGCGAGGCGTTCGACATCCCGCGCGAGGACCTTGACGCACTGCTGCAACGGGCGGAGGCGCACGGGGCGGGGCGGCAGCGAAATGAGACGAGCCGCCCGGGGTGTGCCGGACGGCTCGTATCGGGTCAGCGCCGCGGCGGAGCCGCGTCGTCGGTCGTAGCTGTGCTACGCCGGCCGAGCTTGCGCGAATCAGCCGGACGTGGCCGGCTGCCGCGCTGCGCTAGATGTCATCTCCCAGCGCGCCCTTGACCGTGCCCTTGAGCTGCTCGCCCTTGCCCTTCAGCTCCTGGCCCGCCCCCTCGGCGGCCAGCTTGTCGTCGGCGTGGGTGCGGTTGGGGTCGTTCGCGTCGCCGGCGAAGGCCTGCTTGGCCTTGCCGATCGCCTCATCGACATTGCCTTTGATCTTGTCGGTCAGCTCGCCCATGGCGTCCTCCATCGTGGTCGCGCGGGGCCTGCCGGGATTGGCGACCACGCAGCGGGGATCACGTCTGGTTCAACGGGTTACGCCCCCGTAATGTTCCATGACACTTGCTTCAGATCAAGCGCAGCGCCACGCGCGAGCACGGCCGGCAGGCGCGAACGCCTGTCCGACGACGCGGCTTTGCCGCGGCGCTGCTTCGCGTCTGATGACTAAATCAGCCCCGCCAAAGGGCTGGACGGGTCCGCATACCGGCGACGCCCCATCCGACCGGCGCGATAGGCGAGCCGCCCCGCCTCCACCGCCGTGCGCATCGCGGACGCCATCAGCACCGGATCCTTCGCCTCGGCGATCGCGGTGTTCATCAGCACGCCGTCGCAGCCCAGCTCCA
>CAXTWJ010000243.1:0-4543 GCA_964247925.1 uncultured Sphingomonas sp. | reverse complement strand
CGCGACCGGGGCCGACCCGGTGCCCGCGAGCGCGGCCCAGCCGGGGCCCGAGCAGCCGGCGGGCGAGGCGGAGTTCGCCGGCGAAGCGCCCGCCAAGCCCAGGCGCAGCCGCCGCAAGGCGACGCCGGCGATCGAACCGGCTGCCGAGAACGTCACGGCGGTCGCCACCGATGATGCCGGTGAAGGGGGCGGCGAGGCCGCGGCCAGGCCGAAGCGCACCCGGCGCAAGACGCCCGCCGTGGTGATCGAGGACCAGGTGGCGGCCGAGCCCCCGGCGGTCGAGGTCGTGACCGCGCCCGTGGCCGCGAACGATGCCGACGCCGGCGCTGTCGCGCCCGAGCCGGAAGAGTCGGCCGAGCCGCCGCGTCGCGGCTGGTGGCAGCGCACCTTCGGGGCGTGACCAGGCTGGGAGGGTCGGCACCCGCACGGCCCTCCCTGCTTCACCGCCGGTTCACGCCCTCTCGCCAAGACCCGCGCCTCATGCGACACGTCCGCCCGATGAAGCGCCTTCTTGCCACCGTCTGCGCATCGCTGCTGCTCGGGACGCCACCGGCCGCCGCCCAGCAGCAGGGGCCGTCGGTGCTGCGAGACGCGGAGACGGAGGCGCTGTTCGCGGACATGACCGCCCCGCTCGTCAAGGCCGCCGGCTTGCGGCCGCGCGACGTCCAGGTGGTGCTGATCCAGGACGAGGAGATCAATGCTTTCACCGCCGGCGGGCAGACCATCTACGTCAACTCCGGCCTGCTCCAGGCCGCCGACAACGCCAATCAGGTGCAGGGCGTGATCGCGCACGAGCTGGGCCACGTCGCCGACGGCCATGTCGCGCTGGGCGATGCCGGCGTGAAGCCCGCGCTTGCCATCCAGCTCCTGTCCATGGTGGTCGGCATCGCGGCGATGGCGGCGGGCGGCGGCGAGGCGGGCGCAGGCATCCTGGCGGCGGGGCAGCAGGCGGCGCTGGGCAAATATCTCGCGTTCAGCCGCGTGCAGGAGGCGACCGCCGACGCGACCGGACTCAAGTTCCTGACCGAATCCGGCATTACCGGGCGCGGGATGCTGTCTTTCTTCAAAAAGCTGCAGCAGCAGGAATATCGCTACGGCGTCGAGAACATCGACCCTTTCATGCAATCGCACCCGCTGTCGGGCGACCGCATCGCCGCCCTGACCGGCGATGCCCAGCGCTCGCCCGCCTGGAACACCATGCCCGATCCAAAGCTTGACGAGCGGTTTCGCCGGGTCAAGGCCAAGCTGGAAGGCTATGTCATGCCGGTCGAGCGCACGCTGCACGACTACCCGCCCAGCGAAAACTCGATCTACGGCCATTATGCGCGCGCCTATGCCTATCACAAGGGGGGCTTCCCCGACAAAGCCGACGCGGAAGCCGAGGCGCTGGTTCGCGCGGCGCCCTCCGACCCGTACTTCCTGGAGGTGAAGGGCCAGATACTGCTGGAAGCGGGCAAGCCCGCCGAGGCGCTCGCGCCCTTGCGCGCCGCGACGGAGGGCACGCGCAACAATCCGTTGATCGCCACCACCTTCGGCCACGCGCTGATCGCGACGGAGGACAAGGCCAATTACGCGGAGGCGACTCGCGTGCTCCGCGCCGCCGTGGCGCGAGACGACGAGAACCCGTTCGCCTGGTATCAGCTGGGCACCGCGTACGAGCTGACCGGCGACACCGCGCGCGCCGCGCTCGCCACCGCCGAACGCGCCAGCATGGACGGCGACAGCCGCACCGCCGCGCAGTCCGCCCGCTATGCGCTCGCCAACCTGCCGCCCAACACCGCCGACTGGATCCGGGCGCAGGACATCGCGATGACGACGCAGAACGAGCTGTGCGCCAAGAACAAGAAGCGCTGCAAGTGAACCGGTGGTGGCTGGCCGGGGTCGCCGCCGCGGGCGTGGTGATTGGCGCGGCTACGATGTGGGGCATCGACCAAGGTCGCGGCGGCGCCATCGGCCCGCAGGTCCGCGCCTATCTGCTCGCGCATCCCGAGGTCATTCCCGAAGCGATGGGCAGGCTGCAGGACCGCGAGTCCGGCAAGCTGATCGCCGCGCGCCGCGCCGAAATCGAGCGGCCTTATGCCGGCGCCTGGGCCGGCAACCCGCGAGGCGACGTCACGCTGGTCGAATATTTCGACTATAATTGTGGCTATTGCCGCGCCAGCCTGCCCGCCATCGCGCAGCTGCTCGCGCGCGACCCGAAGCTGCGGATCGTCTATCGCGAACTCCCCATCCTCGCCCAGTCCAGCCGCACCGCCGCACGCGCGAGCCTCGCCGCCGCAGCGCAGGGCCGCTATCCCGCCTTCCATCAAGCGCTCTACGCCGCCGGCCCGGTCAGCGACACCAGCATCGCCGCCACCGCGAAAGCCGCCGGCGTCGATCCGTCCCGCGTACCCGCCGACGCCGACGCCGAGATCAGGCGCAATGTGGAGACCGCGCAGGCGTTGGGCATGAGCGGCACGCCGAGCTGGGTGATCGGCGACCGCCTGCTCCAGGGCGCGCAGTCGCTCGACGCGCTCGAGGACGCGGTGGCGGCGGCGCGAGGTGACGGGGGCACCGCGACCCGCTAAAGCGCGGGCGTGACCGCCCCCATCCTCTCGCTCCAGGGCGTCGCGAAGACCTATGCCCGGGGCACGACCGCGCTGCACGCCGTTGATCTCGACATACGCCCGGGCGAGATCTTCGCGCTGCTCGGCCCCAATGGCGCCGGCAAGACGACGCTGATCTCCATCGTCTGCGGCATCGTCACGCCCACGGCGGGCACGATCACCGTCGGTGGCCATGACGCGATCGCCGACCCCAAGGCCGCGCGTCGCCAGATCGGGCTGGTCCCGCAGGAGCTGTCGGTCGATATGTTCGAGACGGTGCTCGCCACCGTCAAGTTCAGCCGCCGCCTGTTCGGCCTGTCCGCGCACGACGCGCACGTCGAAGAGGTGTTGCGCGACCTGTCGCTGTGGGACAAGCGCGACGCCAGGATCATGGAGTTGTCCGGCGGCATGAAGCGCCGCGTGCTGATCGCCAAGGCGCTGGCGCACGAGCCCGCGCTGCTGTTCCTCGACGAGCCCACCGCCGGCGTCGATGTGGCGCTCCGTCGCGACATGTGGGCGCTGGTCCACCGCCTGCGCGCCAAGGGCACCACCGTGATCCTGACCACTCATTACATCGAGGAAGCGGAGGAGATGGCCGACCGCGTCGGCGTGATCGCCGGCGGCAAGCTGCTGCTGGTCGAGGACAAGACCGCGCTGATGCACAAGCTCGGCAAGCGCGAGCTCGACCTGACGCTCACCGATCCGCTCGCCGCCCTTCCCCCCGAGCTCGCCGAATGGCGGCCGACACTCGAGAATGACGGCCGCACGCTGCGCTACCGTTTCGACGCGACCGAGGAGCGCACCGGCATCCCCTCGCTGCTCAACCGCCTGCGCGAGCTCGGCATCGCCTTCCGCGACCTTGAGACGTCCAAGTCGAGCCTGGAGGACATCTTCGTCGATCTGGTGGGAGAGCGCCGGTGATGGTTCATCATTGCAGGCCCGCCGCGGCGCAGCCGCGTCGTCGAACGGGCGCTGCCCGCCGGCCGGGGGGGGGGGGGGGGGGGGGGCGGGGGGGGGTCTCGCGAGCTGCGCCATGAACCGCCACTCGATCTGGGCCATCTACCGCTTCGAGATGGCGCGCGCGCTCCGCACGCTTTGGCAGAGTCTCGTCACGCCCGTGCTCACCACCTCGCTCTATTTCATCGTCTTCGGCGGCGCGATCGGCAGCCGCATGAGTCAGGTCGGTGGCGTCGGTTACGGCAGCTTCATCGTGCCCGGCCTGATCATGCTGTCGCTCCTGACCCAGAGCATCAGCAACGCGTCGATCGGCATCTACTTCCCCAAGTTCACGGGCACGATCTACGAGATCCTATCCGCGCCCGTGTCCGCGCTGGAGCTGGTGATCGGCTATGTGGGCGCGGCGGCAACCAAGTCTGTGGTGCTCGGCCTTATCATCCTGGCCACGGCGGCGTTCTTCGTGCCGCTTCGGATCGAGCACCCGCTGGCGATGATCGCCTTCCTGCTCCTCACCGCGACCGCGTTCAGCCTGTTCGGCTTCATCATCGGCGTCTGGGCGAAGGGGTTCGAGCAGCTCAACTTCGTCCCCGCGCTCCTCATCACCCCGCTGACCTTCCTGGGCGGCAGCTTCTACTCGATCGACATGCTGCCCCAGCCCTGGCGCACGGTGAGCCTGTTCAACCCGGTCGTGTATCTGATCAGCGGCTTTCGCTGGAGCTTCTTCGGGCGCGGCGACGTCGATGTCGCGGTCAGCCTCGCGGTCACGGCGGGCTTCCTGCTGGGCTGCCTCGCCATCATCACCTGGATTTTCAGGACCGGCTGGCGGTTGAAGAATTGAAGGATCAGGGCTGCGGTGGCCCCCGGGGGGGGGTCGGCCCCGGGGGCGCCCCCGCCGGGCGGGGGGTGCGCACCGGCGGCCACACGCCGAAACAGTATCGGTCCGTCGGCGGCCGCAGCGTGCTGGCGCGCACGCTCACCGCGCTCGCCGGACATCCCGAGAT
>CAXTWJ010000242.1:0-4556 GCA_964247925.1 uncultured Sphingomonas sp. | reverse complement strand
GGGTGGGGTGGATGGGGGCCATGGGAGTCATCGCAATCGCCCTCAGATCTCGAAGCTGACCATCTTGGCCATGATGAACGCGCCAAGCCCCATCCACACCATGCCGCCCAGACCGGTCGCGATCAGACGCGGATCGGTGAAGAACTCGCCCATGTACGAGGCGTTGATGAAGTAGATCAGCGTGAAGACGATGAACGGCAGCGAGCCGACGATGTAGGCGGATGCCTTCGATTCCGACGACATCGCCCTGATCTTGAGCTTCATCTGCGCGCGCATCCTGAGCACGTTGGCGAGGTTGGCCAGCGTTTCCGCCAGATTGCCGCCCGTCTCGCGCTGGATGGCGATGGTGATGACGAAGAACTGGAACTCGGGCGTTCCCAGCCGGTCGGCCGTGTCCTGCAGCGCTGCGTCCATGGAGCGGCCGATCTTCATCTTGTCGCTGACCGAGCGGAACTCCTCACCCACCGGCCCGTCCAGCTCGGCGCCAACCACGCCCATGGTTTCGGAAATCGGCAGGCCGGAGCGCAGGCCGCGCACCAGGAGCTCGATCGCGTCGGGAAACTTGACGGTGAACTTGTTCACCCGTCCTTTGATCGCCTTGCCCACGAACCAGTGCGGCAGGCCAGCGCCCGCGGCCAGCCCGATCAGCGCGGCCAGATACCAGGGCAGGCCGCGCAGGAAGATCAGCAGCGACACGACCAGCATCAGCCCGGCGGTGGCCATGCCATATTGGGCCACCGTCCAGCTCTTGCCGGTCATGGCGAGCCGCTTTTTCAGATTCTCGCGATTGGGCAACAGCTTGCCCACCGCCAGATCCATGCGGGAGCTGCGATTGTTGGAGATGGAGCGGATGCGAGCTTCCGCGACCGCGGCCATCCCGCCGTGCCGCACGCGCACGGCCGACAGCCGCCGCGTCTGGGCGCGGCCGACCGACGGCCCGGCGAAGGCCAGGTAAACGAGGGCCAGCATGACCAGCGCCGACGCGCTCATCATCAGCATGGGCATCAGCATGGGTCGTCCATCCCTTTCCCGGCCCCTTTCCCGACGGCGCGCGGAGTCACTTCTTGTCGCGCTTGCTCATCAGCGATTTCAGGTCGAACTTGCCCATCAGCGAGCCGTTCTTGCCCTTCTTCGCCTTGTTCTCGTCCGCCGTCTCGTCGGCGGCGCCGGCGAGCGTGGTGGCGAGCGCGACCAGCGGTGCCACCGTCTTGGAGTTCTTGCCCGCTTCGGCGATCGGCTTGCCCAGTTTGGCCGCCTGTGCCGCCAGCTTCTGATCATAGGGAATGGCGAGGTCGAGCTTGCGCTCGATCGAGCCCTCGAAGTCCTTGCGCGCGATCTCCAGCTGCCCGGCCGCCGCGTGCATCCGGTTGGCGACGAGATGTACCTGAGTGTTGGGCGCGTTGCTCTTCATCCAGGACAGGATGCGGATCGTGTCGCGTGCCGCAGCCAGCGTCAGCTCGGTGACGATCACCGCCAGCTGCACGTCGGCGACGAGCGAGGGATGCTGCACGAGCATGGTGCGCGGCAGGTCGATCACCGTGCATTCAAAGGCGGTGCGCATCTCCTCCTGCAGCTGATAGAAGGCGGCGCCATCGGTCAGCAGCGGCGAGTTGATCGGCGCTTCCGCCGAGAGCACCGCCAGCTTCTCCGACGCCTTCACCATCGCACGCTCGATAAAGAGCCCGTCGATGCGGCTGGGGTTCTCGATCGCGTCGGTCAGGCCGCGGCCCGGCTCCAGATCCAGCGCCAGCGCGCCGGTGCCGAAATGGACGTCCAGATCCAGCAGCGCGGTGGACCGGTTCTCCTTCGACGACAGGAGCCAGGCGAGCGAGGTCGCGACCGTGGACGCGCCAACGCCACCGCGCGCGCCGATCACCGCGATCGAACAATGCGGTCGATCCACGGCCTCGGCGCCGGCCTTGGGCGCGTTCAGCATCGCCTGCGCCTGCGTGAACGTTTCGCGCAACGAGTCGGGATGCAGCGGCTTGAGCAGGTAGTCCTGGATGCCCGACGCGACCAGGTCGCGATACAGGCGGACGTCGTTGACCTGACCGGCGGCGATCACCACCGTACCCGGCTCGCACACCTCGGCGAGGCCGTTTATGTCATTCAAGGGGTCGCCCGATTCCGCCAGGTCCACGAACAGGATCTGTGGGGAAGCGGACACGGACAGGGTCTGCACCGCGTTGCGCAGCCCACCCTTGTGGACCTTTTCTACCGCCCAGCCGAGCTCGGCGACGACCGGCCGCATGGTTTCGGCGGTGGTCTCGTCACAGACATAAGCCACGAAGGGCTCGCGGGCGCCGACGCCGGCGGGTTTCCAGGGCGCGTTCATGTTACTTGCCTCCTGCCGAGCCGGCGCTGGCCACGGTCGATCCACCGCCGCCCGATGGCGCCGCGGCGCGGAACGCCGCGATAGCCTTGCCCGAGCGTACGGGGTCGGTGCCTTCCTCGCCCTGACCGTGAATGAGGTCCTCCGGCCGCGCGATCATCGCCGCCAGGCTGCTGTTGGTGGAGCAGCCGAAATTGGACGAGGTGTTGCTGTCGTACTCCTGGCTGGAGTTGCGCGAATAGTCGGGACAGCCCGGCACGCTGGCCGTCATCCGGCTGATTACCACGCGCGCGGTGCCGGCTGGCACGGGCGCGCCCGCCAGCGGGCGATCGTCGCCGAGCAGCAGGCCGTAGCTTGCCACGGTGCGCGCGACCTCGCCGCGCACGCCAGGGTAGTCGGCCGGATCATCGACGAGCACCTTGTCGCCATAGCGCAGGTGCATGGTGCCCAGCCATTCGCTGAGCCGGACCCGTTCGCCCGGCGCGAGGCCGTCGCCCGCGGTGCGGAAGTCGAGCCGGTAATCCTGGCGATCGACCACTGGCTGGTGGACCGATTCAAGGCCGCGGTTCTGGGTGCCCATGCAACCGGCGATCAGCAGCGCGGGCGTCAGGGCGGGAATGAGGAGCGATCGGTGGAGCATCGTGAGGGTCCTCGGCGCGGATCAGTTGGAGAAGCCGGGCATGGGCGCGGCCGTGCCCTTGCGCTGCTTGGTCGTCGATCGGTCATCGGCGGTGGCCTGCGGGGCGGGAGCGACCGGCCGAGGGGCGAACGGCGCGACGGCGCCGATCGGCGGCTGGGCCGCATCCGCCGTTGTTCCGCTCACGCCCATGGTCGGCACCGGGCGGTGGCCGCCGGTGGTGCCCGTCCCGAGCTCGCCCAGCAGAATGCGCTGCGCGTCCGTCGGCGACTGGTAGCCGTCGGTCGGCAGGACGATGTCGCCGGGATTGTTCACCGGCTTGACCAGATACGGCGTGATGACGATCATCAGCTCCGTCTCGCTGCGGCGAAAGCCGTTGGAGCGGAACAGGGCGCCGAGCACGGGCACGTCGCCCAGCCCCGGCGTCTTGTCGATCGAGTTGTTGTTGTCGTTCTGCAGCAGGCCGCCGATCACCATGCTCTGACCGGAGCCGAGTTCCAGCGTGGTCTCCGCGCGTCGTGTGGTGATCGCGGGGATGGTGGTGCCGTTCAGCTGCACCGCGCCCTGCGAGGAGAGCTGCGATACCTCGGGCCGGACCCGCAGCGAGATGCGACCGTCCGACAGTACGGTGGGCGTATAGGCGAGGCTGATGCCGTAGGATTTGAACTCGACCGACACCGCGCCCAGCCCCTGGCTGACCGGGATCGGGATCTCGCCGCCGGCCAGGAACGTCGCGGTCTCGCCGGACAGCGCGGTCAGGTTCGGGCTGGCGAGCGTCGACACCTGACCGATGGTCTCGCCCAGATCGAGCGCGCCGAGGATGTTGAGGCCCAGGAACTTGGTCAGGCCGCCCAGTGTCGTGCGCTGGCTGCCCGGCGTGATGGTCGTTCCCGGTTTCTGAACGATCGTGCCGGTGATGGGATCGATTGTGTAGCCCTGGACCGCGCCCCCGATGCTCAGCGGCAGGTTGGGGTCGGTCGTGTAAGGGCTGGCGGGAGCGCGGCCGGTGCCGATCCCGAACTTGAACCCGCCCGTGCCGTCGATGGTGGTCAGGTTCGGGCTGATGTTCTTCACGAACGAGCGGCTCACCTCCGCGATGCGGACCTGCAGGCTGACCTGCAGCGGGGTCGCGCTCTTTAGCCGCGACAGCACCTTCGTGCCGTCGCCGACGAACGCCTGCACCAGCCGCTCGGCTTCCGCCGAGTCCTCCGGCGTGGCCACCGTCCCCGTCAGCAGCACCAGGCCGTTCATGGGCGTGGCGACGATCTTGGCTTCCGGCATCGCCAGGCCGAGCATCTGCCCGATCGAGTCGAGGTTGTTGCCGACCCGGACGGTGCCGCCCCAGATCACGCCGCCACCGCGCGCCGTCGCGGAGATCGTGGTCTCGCCCGGCTTCTTGCCGAAGATGTAGAGCTGGGTGGGCGAGCGGACCTGCACGTCGGCGATCGTGTCATCGGCGATGAACAGGTCGCTCATCGGCCGGGTCAGCGTCACCAGGCGGCCGCGGCCCGTGTTGACCTGCATCACCGTGCCGGTGCTGACGGCCGCGGCTGGGGCCGGGTGGGCGGCAGCCCGGGCGGGCGCGGC
>CAXTWJ010000241.1:3494-4568 GCA_964247925.1 uncultured Sphingomonas sp. | reverse complement strand
GGAAACGGCGACGCGCGCGCTGGGGCGGACCGCGGACGCCGGCAGTCCCGGCTCAGGGGCTACACCTTGGCCGCCCTTCAGCGTCGTTTGGATCGGCCCGCTTCCAAGAACGCGACCGCGGCCAAAACGCCGCCTAGCGCCAGCCCGACCGTGAGGCCGGGGTGCATGGCCGCCGTGGTGGCGAGCGCGGTCTCGCCCGGATAGCGGGTCGAAGTGCGGCGTGCCAGCAGGTGATCGTAAAGCTGCGTGAAGGCGTGATCGATCGCGCGGGTCTCAACGAGCGTGCGATCTAGAAGCTTGACTGCTTTGGTGTGCCCGAGCGCGTGTGCGGCCCTACGCAGCGTGCCATACCTGGCGATGTAGAAATGCGCCGCAACTTGACCGTACTCGATGTTGATGAGGTCGCGGTCGGCGGCGTTCCCATGCTTGGCTATTTCCGCTTCGTTGAGATCGCAGATGCCCTGCATGGCGGGATCGTTTCTGGGGTCCGGCCTGACGCCGATCGAGTCAAAAACCTCGTCCAACCGCTTTCGCTGAACGATGTTCTGTTTCGACCCGGCCTCCAGCATCTGTTTCAGCTTCGGCAGCGTCGCCGTCTTGTTGTTGCGCGTCGCCTGCGCCGCCCCCTGCCGATGCGCTCCGTGGAGAAGGTGTAACCCGTCCTCGAAAAGTCGCCGGTTCCCTGACATCGTTCCACACCTCGTGTTCGCCGTCTTGGGCTCAGGGTCTGTATGGCGGCACTGACCGCCCCCGTCGTTCGGTTGATGCGATCGACATCGGTGGCCAACGCGGCGAGCAAGCGCCCGGGTCCGCCTCAGGATCCGTCTCGGCCTTCTGCATGCGACAGTCCGGGGTCGTACAGCTTGCCCGAAAGCGGATCTTCGGAACTACTGAGAAGGGTCGGGACCGGGTGCAACGGCGGTGTTCGATTCCGCCAACTCTCGCCCAAAAGCGGACTGTCGCGAAACCACCCTACTCAGAAGCTAGGGAACCACGGGAACCAGCAGAATTGGCCGAAAACAGAAGGACCGCTATCGCGTGAGGAACGGGCCGAAGTGGACGCAGCCTTTCGGG
>CAXTWJ010000241.1:0-3484 GCA_964247925.1 uncultured Sphingomonas sp. | reverse complement strand
GCCGGGAGGGATGGCGATCGGACCTCGGCCCTTCATCCGATAGCGGACCTTCCGCATGCGACCCGACCCAGTCGTTCAGGCTCATTGACGCGATGCCCGGAAGCGGACGTCGAGCGAGATACCAGTCTACGCTGAAGCTGGCCGAAAACAGAAGGACTGCTATCGTGTGAGGAACGTGCCGAAGTGGACGCAGCCTTTCGGGCCGGTGCCGACCCAACTCGGGCTTTCGGGTTGGCACGCTGTGCTGTTCGGAACGGTAGGTCACTTGTAAGAAGCCGCCTTACGAAACGCAGCTCGGTCGTGTTCGTGCGCCGCACCGTTACCATATTGATCACGCCAGAGCTGGAAGCTCTTTTGCGGGTAGGTGTGTATTCCGGTCACTACCAGTGCGCTTGGGGCGATGGTGAACACCCGCACGGCATCAAGCCAACGCCATGCGGAAGTCCATCAGGTCGGTCGCGAACTAGCGGCTCGACGTTCCAAAAGCGGCCTTGAGGTCGCGTGCGGCGACGTCCTGCGCCGTCTTGGCATCCGCCACCACGGCGTCGAGCCCGAAGAACTCGTGGGTGACGCCCTTGTAGCTGACGTGCGTCGTCTTCACGCCAGCCGCCTTGAGTTTGTCGGCCAGCATCGCGCCGTCCGAGAGGAGCGGGTCGATATCCGCGTTGATGACCGTGGCGGGTGGCAGGCCCTTCAGGTCGGCCAACGTGGTCAGGTTGAGCATCGGGCTTTTCGCGTCCTCGGGCTTGGCCAGCGTCTTGTCGACGAACCAGCCGATGGCGGCCTTGGAGAGCGGCATGGCGTTCTGGTCGGCCACGTAGGAGGGCGTCGTCAGGTCGGTACCAGCGACGGGATAGACGAGCACCATGTGCACCGGCGCCTGTACGTTGCCGTCGCGCGCCATGATGGCGACGTTGGCCGCGAGGTTGCCGCCCGCGCTCTCTCCCGCCACCGCGATCTTGGCAGGATCGCCACCGAACTGGCCGGCATTGGCCAGAACCCACTTGTAGGCCGCGAAGGCGTCCTCATGGGCGGCCGGGAACTTGTTCTCCGGCGCGTGGCGATACTCGACGCTGACCACGATCGCGTTCGCCTTCTTGGCGAGCGCCATGGCCGAGGCCTCGTAGGTGTCGATCGTCGCGATCACCCAGCCGCCGCCATGATAATAAACAATCACCGGGAGGGGAGCCGATCCAGCGCCCTCGGGCGTGTAGATCCGCACCGCCTGCGTGCCGCCCGCGACCGGATAGGTCATGTCCTTCTTGGACACCTTCATGGCCGCCATGAGAGCGACCGGGTCCTTGCCCTCGGACTTCAGGATCGCCTTGGCGGCATCGCCCGGCGTCGGTTGGGTCCGGGCTTCCTCGACCGTGCGGGATTCGGTCGGCTTCACGCCGAGCTCCTGCATCGTCTGCAGGACGCGGAGCATGTCCTTGTCAGCCCGCTTCATGGTGCCGCTATCGGGGCTCTCGGCGATGGCCGAGGACACGGTCTCGGGTGCCGGCGCCTGGGCGTAGGCAGGAGCCGCGACCAGCGCGACGCCCGCCAGGAGCTGGGCGGCGAGCAAAGTTCTGAATGGGTGCGTCATGGATCAAATCTCTTTTTCGAGGGTGTGGGATGGTTGTGGGCCGGCCGCGCGAACCCGGCCTGGCAGCCGCGCTGCGTCAGGCCTTGAGCTCGCCCGAGATGCGCTTGCAGATCGCGACGTGTTCCTTGAAGACGGCGAGCATGAGCGCGGCGAGATGCCGGCCCTGCTTCTCGGCCGGATCGGTCGCGCCGGCTGAATTGGCCAGGAAGCCGTCGGCGAGGTCGCGCAGGAACTCGTGGTTTTCCAGCTGGAACGCGATGTAGGCCCGGTCGAACGCGGCACCCTTGTCGGCCGTCATCTTCTCGACGAGCGCCTTCTCGGCCGACTTGTCCCCGGGCGGCACCGTCACGAGGATGTCCTTCAGCACCATGTTGACGGTGATGGCCTCGCCGAGTTCGAAACCCGCGAATTCATGCGCGTTGTGGTTGGTTGCCTTCTCGACACCGAGTTGCGATGTCGAGAGCGACATCTCGGCCCGCGGGATCACGGCGGAGTAGAATTGCGCGGCCATCTTGATGTCCGTCGGCGCCGCTGCGAGCGTCGCTCGGCTGGTCGGGGAGGCCGATTGGGCAAAGGCCGGGGTGGCGGCGACGAGCGCGATGCCGGCGAGAATGGAACGACGGTCGGTGATCATTCTGTTTCCTTTGGAACCTGGGCAGAAGGGATGCACCTAGGCGTTGTCCGCCCGTCCCCTTCTCGACCCCGGAACCGCACGCGACGACGGCTGTTCCCCGAAACGACGTCCTGCGAACGGCAGAAGGCGCTATTCGGACGTCGGGAGACCACCTGCGGCCACTTCAGGGAATGCGTCCGCCGCTGCCGGGTCGGCAATGACATCCGGACACGTGGTCTCGATCCTCTGAGGTTCGCCTTCGTCCTGACCGCCGACGAGCCTGAATTGCGTCGGGGCGACGCCGTACTGCGCTTCGAATGCCTTGCTGAACGAACTGCGGCTTGCGTAGCCGATGCTGTCCGCGATGACCTTGAGGGGCAAATCCGTGGCAGTCAGGATACGCGCGCCGATGCGGAGCCGGACCCTCTGGACGAACTCCATCGGGCCCTGACCGAAGGCGGTCGCAAAGCTCTCGGCGAAGCTGGTTCGACCCATCCCGGCGAGCGCCGCCAAGCTTTGGACGGTGTAGGCGGCTCCCGGCTGCTCCAGGATCGCGAGAACGGCGCGGGCGAGCTTGGGACTCTGCAGAGTGGCCAGGAGTGGCGAAGCGAAGTCATTCGCCGCGAGATGCCGACGCAGCAAGATGATGAGGCACTGCTTCATCAGCGCCTCCGTCATCGCCTGTGTCCCGAGGCTCGGGCTGGCGACCTCGGCCAGCATCGACGCGAATGAGTTTTGCAACACGGCGTTCGACGGGAAGGCCTCCACCATCGGAGCCTGGAACAGCTCGAACAAGCCCATCGCTCCGCTGTGGTTATCGGCGATCTGACCGCAGACGAAGAGAGCGTCCGGACTCCCGTCTCCCGCCGTGAACGTGACGAGGCCGTCGCCGTGAAGGGCGCATTGATCCCCGGCCTGAACCTCGCCGATGCAGTGCTCCGCTGCGCCAAGCGTATGCGGAAGGCGGGCCGGGACGACGAGGATGGTGTGGGGGGCGTACGACAGCCAGGGTCCGTCCCCGACCCGAAGGCTCCCGTTCCCGCGAAGCACGTAGTGGATCGTGATCGCCTCGAAAGGGCTGAAGCCCAGCCGCCACCCTTGCTGGATCCGACATACGGAGAACGCACGAAGGCGCACGGCGAGCGTGACGAAGAGGCGGTCTAGGAGGTCAGCCTGCATCGGGCGACAATATGAGCCAGCTTTCGGCGCCCGCCAATTGGTGAATTTGCCAGGAGACAGTGACCGGAGCGAACGTCGCTCTCGGTCAGACTTGTAGCAGCGTG
>CAXTWJ010000240.1:0-4606 GCA_964247925.1 uncultured Sphingomonas sp. | reverse complement strand
ACTCCATCGTCGCCTTGTCGGTCTCGATCTCCGCCAGGATGTCGCCCGACTTGACCGTGTCGCCGGCCTTGACCAGCCATTTGGCCAACGTGCCCTCCTCCATGGTGGGGGACAGCGCCGGCATCTTGATCTCGATCGGCATTAGTAACGCTCCACCAGCACGTCCGTGTAGAGCTCGCCGGCTTCCGGCTCGGGCGTGCTCTCGGCGAAGTCGGCCGCCTCGTTCACCTGTTTCCTGATCGCCTGTTCAACCGTCTTCAGCTCGTCCTCCTTGACGCCCTGCTCCGCCAGCAGCCGCTTCATGTGCTCGATCGGGTCCGACTTGTCGCGCACCGCCTGCACCTCCTCGCGACTGCGATATTTGGCGGGATCGCTCATCGAATGGCCGCGATAGCGATAGGTCTTCATCTCCAGGATGATCGGCCCCTTGCCCGCGCGTACCCAGGCCAGCGCCTCCTCCGCCGCGCCACGACAGGCGAGCACATCCATGCCATCGACCTGGATGCCGGGAATGCGGAAGCTCTCGCCGCGCCGGTACAGCTGGTCCTCCGCCGAGGCGCGGTTGACCGACGTCCCCATCGCGTACTGGTTGTTCTCGATCACATAGACGATCGGCAGGCCCCAGAGCTCCGCCATGTTGAAGCTCTCGTACACCTGCCCCTGATTGGCCGCGCCATCGCCGAAATAGGCGAGCGCGACCCCGCCATCCCCGCGATATTTGTGCGCGAACGCCAGGCCGGTGCCCAGCGACACCTGCGCGCCGACGATGCCGTGGCCGCCGTAGAACTTGTGCTCGACGGAGAACATATGCATCGAGCCGCCCTTGCCCTTGCTGATGCCCGCCGCGCGCCCGGTCAGCTCGGCCATAACGTCCGCCGGCGGGATACCGCACAGCAGCATATGGCCGTGGTCGCGATAGCCCGTGATGACCGAATCCGCATCGGACAGCGCCGACTGCAACCCGACCGCCACCGCCTCCTGCCCGATATACAGGTGACAGAAGCCGCCGATCAGCCCCAGGCCATAGAGCTGCCCCGCCTTCTCCTCGAAGCGGCGGATCAGCAGCATGTCCTTGTAGAAGCGCAGCAGCTCGTCCTTCGACGCCTGATACGGCTGCGGTTCGGCCGGCCGCTCGCGATTGGTCGCGGGCGGTTCGGCGAGGCGGGCGGGGGTTTTGGCCAAGGTGGTTACCCTAGGGTTCCGGGGGAGGAAGGCGGCCTATAGGCGCCCCAAGCGGGATTGGGCAACGGCGCGGGTTGCCCTGACGCCGAGCCGCCGCGTAAGGCCGTGCCGATGGCCGACACACCCCGTCACCCGCTCACCATCGCGAACTTCCGCGCCTATTGGCTGTCGCGGCTCGCCGGCACGATCGCGGTCAGCGCGCAGGGCATCATCATCGGCTGGCAGGTCTACAACACCGCGCGCCAGACCATGGACGTGCGCCAGTCCGCATTCCTGCTCGGCATGATCGGGCTGGTGCAGTTCGTGCCGCTGTTCCTGCTCACCCCGGTGGTCGGCCTGGTGGCCGACACGTTCGACCGGCGCTGGATCGTGCGCGGCACCACGACGCTGCTCACGCTCAACGCCGCCACCCTAGGGCTGCTGACCTGGAGCGGGCACCTGTCGCTCCCTTTCCTGTTCGTGGCCGCCGCCTTTGTCGGCCTAGCGCGCGCCTTTTCCGGCCCGGCCTACTCGGCGCTCGCGCCCAATCTGGTCCCGCGCGAAAGCCTGCCGACCGCGATCGCGGTGTCCTCGATCGCCTGGCAGGTCGGCACGATCGCGGGGCCGAGCGTCGGCGGCGTGCTGTACGCGATCCACCCGGATGTCGCCTACGCCACCATCTCGGCGCTGCTCGCGCTGGCGCTGGTGCTCATGTTCCTGATCGGTCCGGTGGGGCAGCCGCCCGCGCAGAGCGATCGGCATCCGTTGCAGCGGATCGCGGACGGCTTTCGCTATGTGCGCGCGAACCGGCTCGTGCTCGCCACGATCACGCTCGACCTGTTC
The DNA here is from genome assembly GCA_964247925.1 of uncultured Sphingomonas sp. Lineage (GTDB taxonomy): Bacteria > Pseudomonadota > Alphaproteobacteria > Sphingomonadales > Sphingomonadaceae > Sphingomonas. Next base: position 2,602 of record CAXTWJ010000240.1, on the reverse strand, counting down.
GTGGTGCTGCTCGCCGGTGCGACGGCGCTGCTCCCCATCTACGCGCGCGACATCCTGCACGTTGGCGCGAAGGGGCTGGGCGTGCTCGCGGCCGGCATGGGCATCGGCGCGGCGGCGGCGTCCATCTGGTTCTCGGTCCGGCCGCTCAAGCGCGACGTCGGCGTCAAGATGCTGGCGGCCGTGGTCGTGTTCGCGCTCGCGATCCTGACCTTCGGCGTGTCCACCTCCTTCCCGCTCAGCCTCGCCGCGCTGATCGTGGCGGGCGCCGCCGACATGGTGTCCGTCTATGTCCGCTCGTCGTTGATACAGTTGCACACGCCCGACGCGATGCGCGGCCGCGTGTCGGCATTGTCACAGCTCACCATCTCCGCCTCGAACGAGCTGGGCGAGGCGGAGACGGGACTGATGGCGTCACTGCTCGGCCCGGTCGGCGCGGTGGTGTTCGGCGGCGTCGCGGCGATCGGCATCACGCTCGCCTGGGCGCGGCTGTTCCCGGAACTCCGGCGCGCGCGGACCTTTGATCCCCCCGAACTCGACCTCGAGCCGCAGCACGGAGTAGCGACGCCATGAAGGCCACCACCATCCTCGACACGATCGGCGACACGCCGCACATCCGGATGCAGCGGCTGTTCCCCGGCTCGGAGGTCTGGATCAAGTCGGAGCGGTCGAACCCCGGCGGCTCCATCAAGGACCGCATCGCGCTGGCCATGGTGGAGGCGGCGGAGGCCGACGGCTCGCTCCAGCCCGGCGGCACCATCGTCGAGCCGACCAGCGGCAACACCGGCATCGGCCTGGCGATGGTCGCGGCGGTGAAGGGCTACAAGATCGTGCTGGTCATGCCCGAGTCGATGTCGCTGGAGCGTCGCCGGCTGATGCTCGCCTATGGCGCCACCTTCGACCTTACCCCGCGCGAGAAGGGCATGAACGGCGCGATCCAGCGGGCGATGGAGATCGTGGACGAGACGCCGGGCGCGTGGCTGTGCCAGCAGTTCGAGAACCAGGCCAACATCGACGTCCATGTCCGCACGACGGCGCAGGAGATCTTGGCCGACTTCGCCGACATGCCGATCGACGTCATCATCACCGGCGTCGGCACCGGCGGCCATATCACCGGCGTCGCGCAGGAGCTGAAGAAGCACTGGCCGCAGCTCAAGGTGTTCGCGGTCGAGCCGGCGCTGTCGCCCGTCATCGCGGGCGGCCAGCCCGGGCCGCACCCGATCCAGGGCATCGGCGCCGGCTTCGTGCCGCGCAACCTCCACACCGACCTGCTCGACGGCACGATCGAGGTCGATGCCAACGTCGCCAAGGACATGGCGCGCCGCGCCGCGCGCGAGGAGGGTATGCTGGTCGGCATCTCATCGGGCGCGACGCTCGCCGCGATCCTGCAGAAGCTGCCCGACCTGCCCGACGGGGTCCGGGTGCTCGGCTTCAACTACGACACGGGCGAGCGGTACCTGTCGGTCCCGGATTTTCTGCCGGAGACGTGATCCGTCCGATCCTCTTCGTCACCGCGGCGCTGGCGATCGTCGTGCCGACGCTGGCCGTGCGGCTCGCGCCGCCGATGGTCGCGGTCCCGCGCCATGGCCGGGTCGTGCTGCCGCCCCGCCGGGTGGTGCCGCCCGCCGAGCTGCCGCCGGTCGAGCCCGTCAGCCTGGTTGATCTCACCCCCGACGAGGCCCGCGCCTACAATGCCGACGTTCCTTTCGCTGATGGTCCCAACCCTCCGGCGCGCCCCTTCACCTTCGCCGGCTCGACCGCCGTCCGCGCGCGCGCGACCGACTGCCTGGCCGCCGGTGTCCTGTATGAGGCGGGCGACGACACGACGGGCGAGAAGGCGGTGGCGCAGGTCATCCTGAATCGCCTGCGCCACCCCGCCTTCCCGAAAAGCGTGTGCGGCGTCGTGTTCGAGGGCGCGGAGCGGCGCACGGGCTGCCAGTTCACCTTCAGCTGCGATGGCGCGCTGACCCGCTGGCACCCGACGCCGGACGCATGGGCGCGGGCGCGGCAGATCGCCGCCGCCGCGCTCAACGGTGCCGTCTATCGGCCGGTGGGCTATGCCACGCATTATCACACCGACTGGGTGGTTCCTTACTGGCAGGCGAGCCTGGACAAGATCGCCCGCGTCGGCACGCACCTGTTCTTCCGCTGGACGGGCTGGTGGGGCACCCCGCCCGCCTTCAACCGGCGCCCGACAGGCGAGGAGCCGGTGTTCGCCGCGCTGGCCCCGCTCACGGGAGCAACGCCGGGCGGGCTCGTGCTGGACGCCGCCACCTTCGCCGCGCCGAGCGGGGAAGCGGCATTCGCTCCCGTACCGGGCGACCAGAACAGCTTCCTGGTCACGCTGCCGGCCGGCTTGCCGCCCGAACTCTACCCGGCGCTCGCGGCGCGGACCTGCGGCGAGCGGGCGCAGTGCAGGTTCTCGGGCTGGCTCGACCAAGCCAAGACGCCCGCCGCGCTGCCCCTGACCGCGGGGCAGGTCGCGACGACGACCTTCGCCTATCTCCGCGACCGGACGACAGGGCTGGAGCGCACGCTGTGGAACTGCGCGGAGACACCCCGTCCCGACCGGACCCAATGCATGAAGACGCAAGTCTACCAGCCC
>CAXTWJ010000239.1:0-4624 GCA_964247925.1 uncultured Sphingomonas sp. | reverse complement strand
CCGCCCGCGACGCCACCCACCAAAGCCCAGCAGGCGGGCAGGCGAACGCCTGCATTTCCCCTCCCCAAAGCCCCGAGCAGCAGGGCGCCCGCCACATTGGGCAGGAACGCCGGAAACGCGCCGAACAGGGCGGCAAGCGGCAGTCCTGGCACGAGCCAGGCGATCTGATCCAAACCTAGGCCATGTGCGGGTTCGGTCACCGCGTCGGCGCTCACAGCGAGCAGGAGGAACAGCGGGCCGGCGGCGGAAGTCGCCGCCGTCACGCCGGGCGCGATGGTCACGCCGCGCATCAGGCGACTGCCCTGACGCCGCCCTCCGCGAGCCAGCCGTTCACCTTGCGCCCGAACTGCGCGATCGCGCCCATGTTGAAGAAGTGCACGGCGCCGAGCACCAGCACGGCCAGCCCGACCTTGCTCGACAGGAAGCGGATCGCGTCGGGCCAGCTGGTCGGCTCCGCGCCGAGACTGAGCGTGAGCGTGATGAAGCCGATGTTGACGAGGTAGAAGCCGACCACCAGCAGGTGATTGGTGGAGCGGGCGAGCTCGCCATTCTGACCGAAGCACTGCTCCAGGAACACGATGCCGTTACGCGACAGCGTGCGCGCGACCCAGACGGTGATCCCCAGCGTAATACAGAGATAGAGGGCGTAGGCGATCTCGACCATGGTAAGCTCCTGTGTTCGGATATTTCTGTAAGAACCGAAGTAGGCGGGCGTGGGGTCAGGGCATGGCGTGGCTCCTTACTTCTTCTTGGTGCCGGGGATGAAGCGGGCAACCTTGGCGCCGAGCTTCATTAGCGTGACAAGCGTGGGCTTGGGCAGTGTGCGGACCTGATCGTACCAGTCGCTCAGCGTGCCCATGAACTCGTGCAGGCGGCCGATCCGCTGTCGCAGGTGCGGCGGCGCGTCCGGATCGCCCGCGACCCGGGCGGCGAGCTCGCCCAGCAGCTGTATGGTGGGATCGATCTCGCGCTTCTTGCGCTCGGCGGCGATGCGCAACAGCATCTCCCACAAGTCGCTCTCGGCGACGAAATGGTCGCGCCGATCGCCCTCGACATGGACGCGGCGCACGATGCCGTAGCCCTGCAGTTCCTTGAGGGCGGTCGAGACATTCGAGCGGGCGAGGCGCAGGTGATCGACAATCTGCTCGGCGTGGAGCGGCCGATCGGCGAGATAGAGCAGCGCGTGGATCTGCGCCACCGAACGGTTGACGCCCCAGTGCGCCCCCATTTCTCCCCAGTGGAGGACGAGGGCTTTCGCGTCGGGGTGGTCGAGCAGGGGCAAGGCGAGTCGTCCAGTGTTTCTGTGATTACAGAAATGAACGAAGATGCTGGCCGTTGCAAGCGCGAAGTGGGCGGACGCAAAAAGGGGCGGCCCTCGCGGACCGCCCCGTTCCTGCTCGACGTTACGATCAGCCGGTGGGCAGCAGGACCGTGTCGATGACGTGGATGACGCCGTTGCTGGCCTCAACGTCCGGCGACACGACCTTGGCGCCGTTCACGGTGACGCCGCCGTCCGTCTCGATCGTCAGCGCCTCGCCATTGACCGACTTCGGGGCCATCGGGCCGGTGATGTCGGACGACATGACCTTGCCCGACAGAACGTGCAGGGTCAGGATCGCGGCCAGCTTGGCCTTGTTCTCGGGCTTGACGAGATCGTCGACGGTGCCGGCCGGCAGCTTCGCGAACGCATCGTCGGTGGGCGCGAAAACGGTGAACGGGCCGGCGCCCTTCAGCGTGGCCCCAAGGTCGGCGGCGGTGACGGCGGCGACCAGCGTGTTGAACGAGCCGGCGGCAACGGCGGTGTCGACGATGTCATGGAGGTCGGTGGCGGCAGTGGCCATGGGCAATTCCTTGGTTGGCGGAAGAACCCCTAAGTGGCGTGGCCGCGATGTTTAACAAATGTCAAACGGCAACCCATGTTGGTGACCGCCCCCTTGCAATCGCGGGCGTACCGCCGTTCCTCGCATTCCCGGATAAATAAAGCGGATCGACAGCGTGGGACGAGCAAAGCCGGTCGTCGGCTCCCCCTGATGAGCCATCTCAGCCGGCGACGGGCAACCTTACCGTGCCGTCGCCATCGCGCTCCAGCGGCGAATAGGCGACCACCATGTCGAGCGGCAGCGGGCCGTACAGGTGCGGGAAATCCTGCCCGCCGCGCGAAGGCTCCCAGCGGATCGCGTCGCCGAGCGCGTCCAGATCGACTTCCGCGACCCACAACCCATCCCGCCCGCCATAATGCCGGTCCACCGTCTCGGTCAGCTGCGCGGCGGTGGACAGGTGGATGAAGCCATCGCGCTGGTCGTCGGTCGAGCCGGCGAACGATCCGCCCTCCAACTCGGCCAGCTCGGCGGCGGTCAGCACCTTGAAGGCGGCACTGTCCCTCACCCCTCATCCTCCCCGTCGTCGCTCTCGGCCACCCGCTCGTCCATCGTCTGCGGGCCGGTGCCGTCGTCCAGTGTCAGCGCGTCCGGGTCGGCGGCCGGCCCCAACCCCCTCTCACTGCCGGGCAGCTCGTCCGCGACCAGCGCTTCCGCCTCGTTCCTGGGCGCCTCGTCCTCCTCGTCGATCCGCGCGGCGGAGACGACGTGCTCGTTCGTGGCGACATCGAACAGGCGCACGCCCTGCGTGTTGCGCCCCGTCACGCGCGTATCGCCGACCGACATCCGGATCAGCTTCGCCTGGTCGGTGACCAGCATCAGCTGCTCGCCGCCATGCGCGGGGAAGGACGACACCACGGGGCCGTTGCGGTCGGAGGTGACGATGTTCGTCAGCCCTTGGCCGCCACGGCCCGTGCGGCGGTACTCGAACGCGCTTGTCCGCTTGCCATAGCCGTTGGCGGTGACGGTGAGGATGAACTCCTCCGCCGCCTCGAACGCCGCCATGCGCTCAGGGCTGAGCGTCACCTCGCGTTCGCCCTCCTTCCAGGGCGCCGCCCTCAGATACGCATCGCGCTCATCGGTGGTCGCGTCGAAGCCGCGCAGCACGGACAGCGAGATGACCTCGTCGCCGCGCGCCAGGGCGACGCCGCGCACGCCCGTCGCCGTGCGGCTCTGGAACTCGCGCACGTCCGTCGCCGCGAAGCGGATCGCGCGGCCCTGTCGGGTGGCGAGCAGCACGTCGTCGCCGGGCGAGAGCAGCGACACGCCGATCAGCCGATCGCTCATATCCTCGCCGCCCTCCTCGCTGGCGAAGCGCATGGCCAGCTTGCCCGCGCGGGGCACGTTGGCGAATGCGTCCATCGAGTTGCGGCGCACGGTGCCGCGCGCGGTCGCGAACATGACGTGGAGCTCGCCCCATTTCGCCTCGTCCTCGGGCAGGGGCAGCACGGTGGAGATCGTCTCGCCCGGCTCGAGCGGCAGGATGTTGACCATCGGCCGCCCGCGCGTCGCCGGCCCGCCCTCCGGCAGGCGCCAGACCTTGAGGCGATAGACCTTGCCCGCGGTGGAGAAGAACAGCACGGGGGTGTGGGTGGAGGTGACGAACAGCGAGGTGACCGCGTCCTCCTCCTTGGTCGCCATGCCGGCGCGGCCCTTGCCGCCGCGCTTCTGCGCGCGGAAGGTGTCGAGCGGGGTGCGCTTGATATAGCCCTCGACCGTGACGGTGACGACCATGTCCTCGCGCTCGATCAGGTCCTCGTCGTCGATGTCGCCGCCCGCGGCCGCGATCTCGGTCCGGCGCGGGGTGGCGAACTCCGCCTTCACCGCCTCCAGCTCCTCGCGCAGCACCTCGTACAGGCGCCCGCGGTCGGCGAGGATGTGGAGCAGGGCGGTGATCGAATCGGCCAGCTTGCTCAGCTCGGCGCCGATCTCCTCGCGCCCCAGCGCGGTCAGTCGGTTGAGCCGGAGCTCCAGGATCGCGCGGACCTGGGTGTCCGACAGGCGATAGGTGTCGGCCTCCGCCTGCGGCTCGATCGCCTCGACCAGCGCGATGTAAGGGCGGATCTCCTCGATCGGCCACTCGCGCTGCAGCAGCTTGTCGCGCGCGTCGGCCGGCGAGGCGGAGCCGCGGATCATGCGCACCACCTCGTCGAGGTTGGTGACCGCGATGACCAGCCCGAGCAGGACGTGGGCGCGTTCGCGCGCGCGGGCGAGCTCGAACTTGGAGCGCCGGGTGATGACCTCCTCGCGGAACTTCACGAACGCGGACAGGATGTCGCGCAGGTTCAGCAGCTCCGGCCGACCACCCCGGATCGCGAGCATATTGGCGGGGAAGGAGCCCTGCGCGGGCGTGTGCCGCCACAGCTGGTTGAGCACCACCTCGGGCGTCGCGTCGCGCTTCAGGTCGATGACGATCCTGACGCCCTCGCGGTTGGACAGGTCGCGGACTTCGGTGACGCCCTCGACGCGCTTTTCCTTGGCGGCTTCGGCGATCTTCTCGACCAGCGCGTTCTTGCCCTGCTGATAGGGGATCTCCGTCAGCACGATCGAGCGGCGGTCGTTGCGCCCTTCCTCGATCTCGTAGCGCGAGCGCACCACGATCGAGCCGCGCCCGGTCTCGTAGGCCGAGCGGCAGCCGGCGCGGCCGAGGATGATGGCGCCGGTCGGGAAGTCCGGCCCCGGCACGATCTGGAGCAGCTCCTCGCTGGTAATGGCGCCCCCACTCAGTTGCGCGTCGATCAGCGCCC
>CAXTWJ010000238.1:0-4624 GCA_964247925.1 uncultured Sphingomonas sp. | reverse complement strand
GGCGCGAAGTGGTTGCCCTCGATCAGGTCGAAGATCGCGATCCGCCGCTCCTGCTCGACATCGGCCGAGCGCCACAGGATGGTGCGGTCGTCGAGCTTGACGTCGATGATACGCGGATCGGGCACGGGATTGGCTTAGACCGGCGTTCACCCCTCGTCACCCCGGACGGTTATCCACAGGTTCCGCACTTGAGCGTGCGGCGGCCGCGCGTAGAAGCGGGCCCATGGCCACTCTCGCTTTCCCGACGCCCGCGCCTCCGCCCGAACCGCAGCAGCTGCCGCGCAACGTGGAGGCGGAGGCCGCGATGCTGGGCGCGATGATGATCGACAACCGGCTGGCGGACGATCTGCTCGATCGGCTCGAGCCGACGCATTTCTTCGAGCCGCTGCACGGGCGCATCTTCGCCGCGATCCGGACGCTGCGCGGCAACGACATGCTGGCGACGCCCGTGACGCTCCGGCCCATGTTCGACGCGGACGAGGGCATGAAGGAGCTGGGCGGCCCGGCGTACCTGGCGCAGCTGACCGGATCGGGCGCAGGGCTGATCGGTGCGCGCCAGTTCGCGCAGCAGATCTACGATCTCGCCATGCTGCGCGCGTTGGTGAGCGTCGGGCGGACGCTGGTCGATCGCGCCATGGACACCAGCGAGGAGGTCAACCCGCGCGCGCAGATCGAGCTGGCGGAAGAGGAGCTGTTCAAGGTCGCGGCCGACGGCGGCGCGGAGAACGCCGTCAAGACCTTCGCGCAGGCGACCACGGCGGCGGTGAAGATGGCCGAGCGCGCGCTCAACTCCGGCGGCAGCGTGTCGGGAATCACCACCGGCTTCGACACGATCAACGCCAAGATCGGCGGGATGCACCATTCCGACCTGATGATCCTGGCGGGGCGGCCCGGCATGGGCAAGACATCGCTCGCCACCAACATCGCCTTCAACACCGCGCGCCGCTGGATGCGCGACATGGCTGACGGCATCGCGCCCAAGGATTCGGTCGGGGCCAAGGTCGCGTTCTTCAGCCTGGAAATGAGCGCGGACCAGCTGGCGACGCGCGTGCTGGCCGAGCAGTCGAAGATCAGCTCCGAGTCCCTGCGCATGGGCAAGATCAGCAAGCAGGAGTTCTCCCAGCTCGCCGCCGCCGCCGCGGAACTGGAGAACCTGCCGCTGTTCATCGACGACACGGGCGGGCTGACCATTTCGTCGCTGCACACCCGCGTGCGCCGGCTGCAGCGGCGCCACAACAACGAGATCGGGCTGGTGGTGGTCGATTACCTCCAGCTGCTGACCGGCTCGGGGCGCGGGTCGAGCGAGAACCGGGTGCAGGAAATCTCGGAGATTTCGCGAGGCCTGAAGACGCTGGCCAAGGACATGAACGTGCCGGTGCTGGCGCTGTCACAGCTCAGCCGCGCGGTGGAGCAGCGCGAGGACAAGCGGCCGATGCTGTCCGACCTGCGCGAATCGGGCTCGATCGAGCAGGACGCCGACATGGTCTGGTTCGTCTATCGCGAGGACTATTACGTCGCCGCCAAGGAGCCCAAGCGGCCGAGCGAGGGCGATGATTCCCGCACCTTCGAGGACCATGCCCGCTGGGCGACCGACATGGAGCGGGTCTATGGCCTGGCCGAGCTGATCGTCGCCAAGCAGCGCCACGGCGCGACGGGCAAGGTGACGCTGAAGTTCGACCCGACGATCACGCGGTTCAGCGATTATGCAGGGTATTGATCAGCCGCGCGTATGGATGCCGCACTCCACCTTGCCCGTGTCCCGCCAGCGACCGGCGCGGGCGTCCTCGCCGGGGCGGACGGGGGTGGTGCAGGGCGCGCAACCGATCGAGGGGTAGCCCTGCCCGACAAGCGGGTGCGGCGGCAGCGCGTGAGCACGGGCATAGGCGGCCAGGTCGGCCGTGGTCCAGTCCGCCAGCGGGTTGATCTTGAGGCGGTCCGCCTCGGACTCGAAGCGGGGCAGGGCGGTGCGGGTCGCGGCCTGGAACGCCTTGCGGCCGCTGATCCAGGCGGCGAAGCCGGTCAGCGCGCGCTCGAGCGGCTCGACCTTGCGCAAGCCGCAGCAGCCGTCGGGGTCGTAGGCATGGCGCTCGCCGGCGCGATCACGCTGGGCGAGGCGGGCCGGGTCGGGGTGGATCGTGCGGACGTCGGTGAGGCCCAGCTGCGCCGTCAGCTCGTCGCGATAGGCCAACGTCTCGGGGAAGTGATGGCCGGTGTCGGTGAACAGAACGGGCGTGGCCGGATCGACACTCGCCACGAGATGCAGCAGCACGGCGGCCTCGGCGCCGAAGGAGGACACGAGCGCGACCTGTCCGGCGAGTTCGGGAAGCAACTCCGCCAGCAGCGTGGGCGCAGAGATGCCGGCGAAGCGGCGCGCGAGCGCCTCCGGGGCGTGGCCGAGGTCAATCCAGTCGATCGCCCGCGCCGGCTCAGCCATGGCGCAGCTTCCAGACCGGTACGACATCGTCCGCCGCGCGCTGATACTGGTACCCGTACCGCCTCAGCGCGCGCTCGAGCGTCGTCGAGTCGATCGGCGCCTCGGGCGCGAAGCTGTCGAAGCCGCAGCGGCGCATGAAGGGCAGCTGATCGACCAGCACGTCGCCCGCCGCGCGCAGTTCGCCGAGGTAGCCGCCCTCGCGCAGGACCCGGGCGGCGGAATAGCCCCGGCCGTCACGGAACGACGGGAAGCTCACCTCGATCAGCGCGAGCTGGCCGAGATGGGGCAGGAGCGCGCGCGCGTCGTCGCCGGCCTCCAGCCGCACCGCATTGGCATTGGTCTGTCCGTCCAGGAACGCGTCGAGCGTCACCGCGGGCTCGTCATGCGTCGCGTCGTCGCGGAAGCGGAGCAGGTTGTCCGTGTCGCCGGCGAGGTCGGCGTCCTCGCGTCCCGCCTCAGCCATAGATCGCCTCCTTGAACGGCTCCATGCCGACACGCCGGTAGGTGTCGAGGAAGCGTTCGCCGTCGGTGCGTTCGACGAGGTAGCGGTCGGTGACGCGTTCCACCGCATCGACGATGCCGTCCTCGTCGAAGCCGGGGCCGGTGATCTTGCCGAGCGACACGTCTTCCGCCCCCGAGCCGCCGAGCAGCAGCTGATAGTTCTCCGTGCCTTTGCGATCGACGCCGAGAATGCCGATGTGACCGGCATGGTGATGGCCGCAGGCGTTGATGCAGCCGCTGATCTTGAGCTTCAATTCGCCCAGCTCGCGCTGACGGCCCGCGTCGGCGAACCGCGTCGCGATCTTTTGCGCGACCGGGATCGAGCGGGCATTGGCGAGGCTGCAGTAATCGAGGCCCGGGCAGGCGATGATGTCGGAGATCAGGTCGAGGTTGGCCTCGGCCAGCCCCGCGTCGGTCAGCGCCCGCCATACCGCCAGCAGGTCGGCGACGCGAACGTGCGGCAGCACGATGTTCTGTGCGTGAGTGACGCGCAGCTCGTCGAACGAATAGCGTTCGGCCAGGTCGGCCATGATGTCGATCTGGTCGGCGGATGCGTCGCCGGGGATGCCGCCGACCGGCTTCAGGCTGATCGTGACCACCGCGTAGCCGGGCCGCTTGTGCGCGTGGGTGTTCTGATCGACCCAGAGGGCGAAGTCGGGATCGGGAGGATCGACCGCCATCGCCGCGCCCGCGTCGAACGGTGGCGGGGCGAACATGGCGGTGATGCGGGCCAGCTCGGCGGCGGGCGGGTCGAGGTCCAGCGCCTTCACGGCCGCGAACTCTTCCTCCACTTGACGCCGGTATTCGTCGGCACCGAGCTCGTGGATCAGGATCTTGATCCGCGCCTTGTAGATGTTGTCGCGGCGACCATAGCGGTTGTACACCCGCAGGCACGCCTCCAGATAACTCATCAGGTCGGCCGCAGGCACGAAGTCCTTGATCTCTGGCGCGATCATGGGCGTGCGGCCCATGCCGCCGCCGACGAACACGCGCGCGCCAAGCTCGCCGTCACGCTCGACCAGTTGCAGCCCGATGTCGTGCAGGCGCATCGCGGCACGGTCGGTCTCGCTCGCGATCACCGCGATCTTGAACTTGCGCGGCAGGTACGAGAACTCCGGGTGGAAGCTCGACCACTGCCGGATCAGCTCGGCCCAGGGGCGCGGGTCCGCGACCTCGTCCGCCGCAGCACCGGCGAACTGGTCGGAGGAGATGTTGCGGATGCAGTTGCCGCTGGTCTGGAGGGCGTGCATCTCGACCGTCGCCAGCTCCGCCAGGATGTCGGGCGCTTCGGCCAGCTTGATCCAGTTGTACTGGATGTTCTGGCGCGTGGTGAAATGGCCGTAGCCGCGGTCGTACCGGCGCGCGATGTGGCCGAGCATCCGCATCTGCCGACTGTCCAACGTCCCGTACGGGATGGCGACGCGCAGCATATAGGCGTGCAGCTGCAGGTAGAGGCCGTTCATCAGCCGCAGCGGCTTGAACTGGTCCTCCGTCAACTGGCCGGCCAGCCGGCGTGTCACCTGGTCGCGGAACTCGTCCACACGGGCATCGACGATCGCCTGATCGTAATGGTCGTAGCGGTACATCAGATCACCCAGTCGCCGGCGGCGGGATCGCTTGGTTTCAGCGTCAGATCGGGGCGAACGGTGGGGCCCAACGCGCGGATGCGGTCCTTGATGTGCCCGGGGC
>CAXTWJ010000237.1:0-4683 GCA_964247925.1 uncultured Sphingomonas sp. | reverse complement strand
TTTTTGCAAGTTCACGATCCTAGCCCTCACCCGGACCGCTTTGCGGTCGGTCCCTCTCCCGCGAGCGGGAGAGGGATGTCTGGAGATACTGCAATGGCCCACGTCCTGATCGCCGAGGCGCGGTTCTACCATCACCTGAACGATCTGCTGGTCGCCGGCGCGCGCGCGGCGATCGAGGCGGCGGGGCATAGCCACGAGACGCTGACCGTGCCTGGCGCGCTGGAGCTGCCCGGCGCGGTGGCGCTGGCGGCGGAGACGGGGCGCTACGACGCCTATGTGGCGCTCGGCGTCGTGATCCGGGGCGAGACCTGGCATTTCGAGGTGGTGTCGAACGAGAGCGCGCGGGGGCTGATGGCGCTGACACTGGATGGGCTGGCGATCGGCAACGGCGTGCTGACGGTGGAGAACGAGGCGCAGGCGCTCGCGCGGGCGCGTCCCGACGAACTGGACAAGGGCGGCGGCGCGGCGCGCGCGGCGCTGGCGATGCTGGCGCTCAAGGAGCGTTTCGGGGCCTGACGCCGGTGCCGCTCGCCCATACCCACGCCGCCAACCTGCACTGGCTGCCCCGCCAGCCCGCGCGCGCGCTCGCCGGCTTGCCGGGCGAGGAGGGCTGGCCCGTGATCGGCAACACGCTCGCCATGCTGCGCGACCCCGCCCGCTTCGGCGACCGCATGATCGCGAAGCACGGGCGCGTCTATCGCAACAACACGTTCGGCCAGCGCACGGTGATGCTGATCGGCGCGGACGCGAATGAACTGGTGCTCGCCGATCGCGAGCGGCTGTTCTCGTCCGAACAGGGCTGGGGGCCGCTGCTCAACCTCCTGTTCCCGCGCGGGCTGATGCTGATGGACTTCGACCATCATCGCGCCGAACGCCGGACGCTGGGCGTCGCGTTCAAGCCGGAGCCGATGCGCCACTACGCGCATCGGCTGGACCAGGGCATCGCGCGCGCGGTGGCCGGATGGTCGGGCGCGGGCACCTTTCGCTTCTACGACGCAATCAAGGCGCTCAGCCTCCAGCTCGCCGCGGACTGTTTCCTCGGCATGGAGCTGGGCGCGGAGGCCGACGCGGTGAACCGCGCCTTCGTCGATGAGGTGCAGGCGTCGGTCGCGCCGATCCGGCGGCCCTGGCCCGGCACGCTGATGCGCCGCGGCGTCGAGGGGCGGCGCTACCTCGTCGAGCTGTTCCGGCGCGAGGCGCCGCTACGACGCGAAGCTGGTGGCCAGGACTTCTTCTCGCACTTCTGCCGCGCGACCGACGAGGACGGGCGGCCGCTGTCGATCGACGCGATCGCGGACCATATGAACTTCCTGATGATGGCCGCGCACGACACGATCACCTCGTCGGCGACCTCGCTGGTCATGTATCTGGGTCGCAACCCGGCGTGGCAGGAGCGGCTGGCGGCGGAGATCGCGGGGCTGGACGGCGCCTATCCCGACCAGCTCGACCGGCTGGTCGAGACCGAATGGGCGTTCAAGGAGGCGCTGCGGATGGTGCCGCCCGTGCCCTCGCTGCCGCGTCGCGCGCTGCGGGATTTCCAGTTCGGCGGCCACACGATCCCCGCCGGGTCGCAGGTCGGACTCAGTATCGGCTGGACGCACTATGCCGAGAACTATTGGGACGAACCGCGCCGCTTCGACCCGGAGCGCTTCGCGCCCGAGCGCGCACGCGGGCGGCATCGCTACGCCTGGGTGCCGTTCGGCGGCGGCGCGCATATGTGCCTGGGGCTGCACTTCGCCACCATGCAGATCCGGCTGCTGGTCGCGCACCTCCTCGCCCGGCACCGGATCGCGCTGGCGCCGGGCGCGGGCGAGGGGTGGCAGTGGTTCCCGATCCCGCGCCCGCGGGACGGGTTGCCGCTGCACCTGGTTCAGGCCGCGAGCGGCGCGTAGTCCGTGTAGCCTTCCGGCCCCGGCGTGTACCAGGTCTTCGCATTGTCCTTCGCCCAGGCCGCGCCCGTGCGCAGCCGCTCGGGCAGGTCGGGGTTGGCGATGAAGGGACGGCCGAACGCGATGCCGTCCGCTCGGCCCTCGGCGACGTCGGCCGCCGCCTGCTCGGCCGTGTAATCCTGGTTCAGGATCAGCGGGCCGTGAAACGCCTCCCTGATCTTGGGCGAGAGCTTGGGCACGTCCGTCTTGCCGAAGGTGCCCTCCGGACCCTGCTCGCGCAGTTCGAGGAACGCGATGCCGAGCGCGTCCAGCGCCCGGGCGGCGGGCACGAACACCGACTCGGGGTCGGAATCGTCCGCGCCCTGCGTCTCGCCATTGGGCGACAGCCGGATCGCGGTGCGCCCGGCGCCGATCGCGTCCGCCACCCGCGCCACCGACTCGCGCATGAAGCGGATGCGGTTCTCGGGCGAGCCACCGTAATCGTCGTCGCGCAGGTTGGTGCCGTCCCGCAGGAATTGGTCGATCAGATAGCCATTGGCGCCGTGCAGCTGCACCCCGTCGAACCCGGCGCGGATCGCGGCGCGGGCGGCGTCGGCATATTCGTCCTGCGCGCGGGCGATGTCGTCCAGCGTCGCCGCCTGCGCCGCCGCATAGGGGTTCTCCGGCTTGTGATAGGGCGCGCGCGTCGCCGAGGACGACAGCGGCGTGACACCCGTCACGTCCGGTCGCGCGAGCCGCCCCATGTGCCAGATCTGCGCGACGATCCTGCCGCCCGCCTCGTGCACGGCCGCGGTGACCGGCTTCCACGCCTCGACCTGTTCGTCGGTCCACAGCCCCGGCGCGGCGGGCCAGCCCAGCCCGCGCCGGCTCACCCCCGTGCCCTCCGTGATGATCACTCCCGCGCCTGCCCGCTGGCGGTAATAGTCGATCATGATGGTGGTCGGCACGTGGTCCGGCGTCGCCCGGCCGCGCGTCAGTGGCGCCATGAAGATGCGATTGGCGGCGGAGATGTCACCCACGGTGATCGGGTCGAAGAGGGTCGGCATGAAGCTTCCTTACAGGTGACGCAGGCGCAGATAGGGAGCTATGACGCGCCATGCACGCGCTCGTGGACCCAAGAAAAGCTGTGGTGCCGGCAAGTGCGTGGATCGCGCTGGTCGTCGCCAACGTCGCGCTGGCGTTCGGGCCGTGGTTCGTGCGGCTGGCGGACACGGGGCCGGTCGCGGCGGGCTTCTGGCGGATCGCGCTGGGCGCGCCGTTCCTGGCGGCACTGGCGTGGGGCGCCGGCGCGCGACCGACGCGGCTGTCGTCCGGACTGTGGTGGGCGCGGGCGATCGGCGGCGTTTCGTTCGCCGCCGACCTGGGGAGCTGGCATCTGGGCATCCTGCGCACCACGCTCGCCAACGCGACGCTGTTCGGCAATACGGCGACGCTGATTTACCCGCTCTACGGCTTCCTGATCGCGCGCGCCTGGCCGAACCGCGCGCAGGGCCTCGCGCTCGCGCTGGCGGCGATGGGCGCGGCGCTACTGATGGGGCGGTCCTACCAGCTCGATCCCCGGCACCTGGCGGGCGACCTGCTGTGCGTGGCGGCGGGGGTGCTCTACACCGTCTATTTCATCGCCATGGCCCGCGCGCGCGCCACCATGGCGCCGCTGTCGGCGCTGACGCTCTCGACACTGGCGAGCGTGCTGCCGCTGGCCGTGTTCGCGGGGGCGATCGGCGAGCGGGTGTGGCCGCACGACTGGTGGCCGCTGCTGGGCCTCGCGCTGATGAGCCAGGTGCTGGGCCAGGGCTGCATGGTCTATGCGCTGGGCCGGCTGTCGCCGCTGGTGGTCGGCATCGCGCTGCTGATCCAGCCGGTCGTCGCGGCCACCATCGGCTGGTTCGCCTACCGCGAGCGGCTGGCGGGGCCGGACCTTCTCGGCGCAGGGCTGGTCGCGGTCGCGCTGGTGCTCGTGCGTCGCGGTGGGCCGGTTGCGCAGGGGACCCAGAGCGCCCACGTCGGCGCGGAGGAGACGACATGAGCCAGGACTGGATGCTCGACGAACTGCGCGCGGCGCTCGCGCCGGAGATCGCCGCCAACGCCGCGTTCGACGGCTGGGGCGAGGAGGCGCTGGGCATGGCCGCCGACGCGCTCGGCGCCGATCGCGACGTGGCGCGGCTCGCCTTTCCGGGCGGCGCGGTCGAGATGATCGACGCGTGGTTCGCCCACGTCGACCGGGCGATGCTGGCGGCGCTGCCCGCCGACGCGCTCTCCACCATGAAAGTGCGCGAGCGCATCCAGCGGCTGGTCGAGGCGCGGCTGGCGGTCGTCGCGCCCGAGCGCGAGGCGCTGCGCCGTGCGCTGGCCGTGCTCGCGCTGCCGCAGCACATCGCGCGCGCGGCGCGGCTGGGGTGGCGGACGGCTGACACGATCTGGCGCGCGGCGGGCGACACCGCGACCGATTACAATCACTACACCAAGCGCGCGATCCTGCTGGGCGTCTATGGCGCGACCGTGTCGGTGTTCCTCGACGATGAGAGCGAGGGCTGGGCCGACACCCGCGCGTTCCTGGGCCGCCGCATCGACGGGATCATGCGGTTCGAGAAGGCCAAGGCGGGCATGGTCGCGCGCAGCGAGCGCGTGCCGAGCCTGTCCAGGTTCATCGGGCGGTTGCGCTATCCCGTCGTCTGACACCGCTTGACGCCGCGCTCTGATGTGACATGATCACATGAACGGAGGCGTCGAACGGGAGAGCGGGCCGATGAAGCGGTGGCGGATCGCGGCGGTGGCCGCATTGGCGGCATGGGGG
>CAXTWJ010000236.1:0-4706 GCA_964247925.1 uncultured Sphingomonas sp. | reverse complement strand
GGCACCACCTCGCGGATGCGCTGGATATAGGTCACGGGCGGGATGCCCAGCGTCGCCCAGACCAGCAGGCCGCCGCCGATCAGCGCGATCATGGAGGAATAAAAGGCGAGCAGCGGCATCATCAGGATCGCCGCGAGCACGCGCGGCAACACCAGCGCCTCCATCGGCGAGACGCCGATGGTGCGCATCGCGTCGATCTCCTCCGTCAGCTTCATGGTGCCGAGCTGCGCGGCGAAGGCGGAACCCGAGCGGCCGGCGACCATGATCGCGGTCATCAGCACGCCCATCTCGCGCAGTGTCAGGCGGCCGATCAGGTTGATGGTGAACACCTGCGCGCCGAACTGCGCCAACTGCACCGCGCCCTGCTGCGCGATGACCATGCCGATCAGCACGCTCATCAGCCCGATGATGCCGAGCGCGGACACGCCCACCACCTCGAAACGCTGCACCGTCGCGTTGAACCGGAACCGGCCGGGGTGGCGCATGACGGTCAGGAAGGCGAGCGTTGTCGCGCCGAGAAAGCCGAGCAGCCCGTAGAGCGTGTGCCACGTGGTCACCACGGCCAGCCCGACCTCGTCGGCGAGGCGGGCGAAGCCTTTCAGCTTTCGGTCGGGCATGACGACCGGCTGTTCGGCGGAGACAACCTGGTCGAACAGGCGCTGGTTGTCCTCGTCCAGCCCCTCCACGGTCGCGTCGTGGCGGGCGGCGAAGCGGTGGACCACCCAGGCGCCCACCGTGTCGATGCGATCGACGCCGCTCAGATCAACGGCCGCGACTTGGCCATCGAGCTTGTCCAGTCGCTCGGGCAGATCGCCGAGCCGGGCCAGCGACAGGTCGCCGCGGAAGCGCAGCGTGCCCCCGTTGCCCCCGTCCTGTTCGAAATCGGCCGGCGCCCTCATCGCACGCCTCCTTGGTCGATCGAACGACCAACGGCAAGGGTTTCGCGCAATCGTGCTGGGATGACCCCGTGCGGCGCCACCCGCAGTTCGTAGACGACGTCGGGATGGACCACCATCCAAGCCCGCGCCGCTCTCCCCCGGCCCGTGCGGGCCTAGTCGGCCGGCACGGGCGAGATCAGCGGTCTAGAACTTCAGCCCGACCGACGCCTTGGCGCCGTAGTCCGACCACTGCCGCGAGGTGGAGCCGAAGCCGCCGACGCCCAGCGACAAGCGCTGACCGAACGCGATGTCGAACCCGGCGTTCACGTCGAAGGCGTCGCGGCCCAGCGCCGTGCCCGTCTCGGTGAAAGACGGTGCGGTGCCGGCGAGGGCGAGCGTGCGGGTGCCGCCCACGTCCCATCCGCGCGTGTAGGCCGCGCTGAATCGGGGCTGGAAGGTGGCGTCGTTGCCGATCGGCGCCTCGCCCCCGAGGCGCAAACCGAGCGTTCCGAACTTGTAGTCGCGCACGTCGCGCGCGACGCTGAGCGCGCCCAGCCCGCCCGACTCGGTGAAGCCGTCGCTGACCAGGTGGACATAGCTGAAGCGCGCGAACGGCAGCGCCGTCAGCGTGCCCATCTGGAGGCCGTAGCCCAGCTCGCCATAGCCCTGCACCGTGTGGGCGTCGGGCCGCGCGGTCGTCGTCCCCGCGAAGCCGGCGAGGCCCAGGTCGCGGCTGGCGCGGATATGATGCCAGGCGTAATCGCCGCCCACCACCACCGACACAGCGCCGAGCGCGTAGCCGACATGGCCGCCGACCAGTTCCGTCTCCGTGCGTGCCCGGCTGTTGAGCCGGCGCAGGCGCGTCTGGTCCTCCAGATAGCCCCCATCGACGCCGACCCGCAGCCCGGCCAGCGTGAAATCGACGCCGCCGATCGCCGTCCAGCGATTGTCGATCACCGGCGCCAGCGCGGTCTGGTCGCGCGAGCCCGCCAGCGTGCGCGTGCCCGTCGCCCACAGGCCGACGCCATCGCCCGGCTGCGTGGCGCGGGCGAGCACCGCCTCGCGCACCTGCTTCGACCCGTCCGCCAGCGCGGCGGGCAGCGACGCGTAGAGCTCGCCCGACAGCGCGCCCAGCGCCTGACCGGTCGCGGCGGAGGTCAGCGGCAGCAGCCCGAGATAGATGCCGCTGTTCACGCCGAGCGCCGTGATCGCGGTGCCGACCGCCGCGCCGTTGGGCGTGGTGCCGAACCCGGCGAACGCGACGTTGTTGCGCGCAAGCGTCAGCGTGACCGCGTTGGCGGCATAGCTCAGGAAGGGCGTCAGCGTCGCATCGGCGGACGTGGTCGCGGCGAAGGTGCCGGTGACGCCGCCCGCCGCGGTCAGGATCGTGTAGTTGGTCAGGTTGGCATAGCTGCCCGCCGCCGGCGTCACCGCCACCGTGCCGCCCTGCAGCGTCGCCGTGCCGGTCGCGTTGACGCGATCGGCCTGGCCCGCCGCGTTCGCCTCCACCGCGAAGGTCGAGCCGGGCGCGAAGGTGACGTTGCCGTTGACCGTCTGCGTGCCGATCGAGTTGCCGGGCGCATAGGTGCCGCCCGATCCGATCGTGACCGTGCCGACCGAGCCGGTGCCGCCCAGCGTGCCGCCGGACGCGACGGTGACGGGCGACACGATCGAGCCGTTCACCGCCAGCGTGCCGCCGGTGACCGTGGTCGGGCCGGTGTAGGTGTTCGCGCCCGTGAGGTTCAGGCGGCCGGTGCCGGCCTTGGTGAAGCTGCCATTGCCCGCGATCACGCCCGCGAAGGTCGTGCTGGTGTTCTGCACGTCGGTCAGTGAGCCGCCGGCGATGTTGAGCGTGGCGTTCGGGCTCGCGCCCGCCAGCTCGGCGATGCGCTGCGTGGTGCCGGACAGGTCCAGCGTGCCCGCGCCCTCCAGGTCGATCTCCGTGTTCGCCGCGACCGGGGTGGTCAGCTTGACCGAGCCGCCCTGGATCGTGGTCACGCCGGTGAAGGCATAGCCCGAGCCGAAGACGAGCTGGCCAGCCCCCTGCTTCACGATATTGCCCGCGCCCGTCAGCGCCCCGCCAAAGGTGTAGGCGTCGCTGTGGTTGACCACCAGCGTGCCGTTGTCGGTGAGGCCGCCCGTGAAGCTGCCCGCCGTGCCGCCATTGCCGATCTGCAGCGTGCCCGTCGTGCCGGTGGCGAAGCTGCCGCCCTGCGTGCCGGTGATCACCACCGTGCTGCCGCCGTCCACGGTAACCGTGCCGGTGGACTGGATGGCGTTGGTGCCGTCCAGCGTCGCGGTGCCCGCGCCGGTGAACAGCACGGCGCCGCCGCCCGTCACGACGCTGTTGCCGAAGGTCGAGCCGGCGGAGCCGGTGCCCTGACGCACGACCAGCGCGCCGTTGTCGACGATGGAGGGCGCGGTGAGCGAGAGGCCGGTCGCGCCGTTGGCGACGTCCAGCACCGTGCCGGCGCCCGTGGTGATGCTGTTCGCGAAGGCGCTGCCGTTGCCGGCGACCGCCGTCCAGTAGCCGTTCTGGACGGTCAGCGTGTTGAACCCGGTGAAGCTGGCGACCTGCTGCGTGGTGCTCGCGGTCGTGACCGTGCCGTTCAGCACCGCCGCGTCCGTGCCGCCACCGCCGACGATGGCGCCGGTCACGGCCGAGCCGGTGCGCAGGATCACCGTGTCGTCGGTCGCGCCCAGTTGCACCGCGACGTCGTTCGCGCCGCCGAGCACGCCGCTGTTGTCCAGTGTCGTCTGGCCGGCGGCGAGGATGCCCGCGCCACCGCTGCTCGTGATCGAGCCCAGATTGGTGATGGTGTGCGTCGCGCCGGTCGTGTTGATGCCGTTCAGCGCGCCCGCGATGCTTGCGCCCTTGGCGACGTTGACGACCACCGCGCCGGGCGGATCGATGAACAGCCCGGTGCCGCTCGTCGATGAGAGCACCCCGATAATGCCGGCGGTGACCGCCCCGCCGGTGCCGTTGGCGATCAGCCGCACCGCATCCGATCCCGCGCCGGTCGCGGTGGCGGACCCGATCGTGGCGTTGATCGCGCCGGTGGTGGCGGTCGCGAAAATCGCGTCGGCGCGGCGCACGGTGACGACGCCGGTGCGTGTGTTGGTCGTGGATGTCGCGGTGCCGTTGGAGCTCGCATTGGCAATGTTGAGCGCCACGCCCGTGCCGCCGGTGACAATCGCGCCGCCCGCGCCGTCGCCCCCGCCGGCCACCGTTGTCGCGGAGACGCTGGCGAGCTGCCCCGCCGTCACCGCGATGCCGGTGCCGCCGGTCGCGGTCGCCGTGCCTGCATTGACCGTCGCATTGCCCAGTGTCGCCACCGCGCTGATCGCCTGCGCGCGCGCGCCGGTCGCCGTGGTCGTCGCCGCCGTCACGGTCATGTCGCCGGCGCGGCTGCTGCCGCCCACCGCGACGTTGTCGGTCCCCGTCGTCGAGGCGGTGCCGCTCGTGATGTTCACCGCGCCGCCGGCGGACGCGAAGATCGCGCTGGCGAACTGGCCGGTTGCCGATGACGTGCCGACGTTGATCGTGGCCGCGCCCGTGCCCGACGTGAACGCGGTCACCGCGTCGCTGGAATTGCCCACGTTCGGGTCGAAGCCGCCCGTCGTCGTCGCCTGGGCGGCCGTGATCGCGATGTTGCCGTTGGCCGATTGGGTCGAGATCGCGCGCGAGCCGGTGCCGGTCGCGGTCGCAGCGCCGGTCACGTTGACCGTGATCCCACCCGCGCCGGTGGTCGTCAGGTGCAGGGCGTCGGCGTTCGCGCCCGCGCTGCTGGCCGTGCCGATCGTGGCGTCGATCGCGCCGCCGGTGGT
>CAXTWJ010000235.1:1735-4710 GCA_964247925.1 uncultured Sphingomonas sp. | reverse complement strand
AAGCACATCGTCGAACGCCACCGTGGGCGGCTGGACATCGCCAGCCAGCCGGGCGTGGGGACCACCGTGGCGCTGACGCTGCCCGCCCTGTCATCCCCCGCCCCTTCACCCGCTGCCGTGTCATCACCGAGTCACGCAACCGTCACAGGAGCGCGGGCGTGATCCGACGGACGCTCCTGCCCCTCCTGCTGCTCGCGGCATGCCAGGACGAGGCGTCCGGCGGCGGCGGGGCGCGGGCGGAGATCAGGGCGGTGGGCTCCTCCACCGTTTATCCTTTCACCACCACCGTCGCGGAAGCGTTCGTCGCCGCGACTCCCGACGCGGCCGCGCCCGTGATCGAATCGACTGGCACCGGCGCGGGGCTGAAGCTGTTCTGCGCCGGGATCGGCGCCGCCTATCCCGACATCGCCGACGCCTCGCGCCGGATCAAGGCGGGCGAGTATCGGACCTGCGCCGCGAACGGCGCCGGGCAACTATTGGAAATCCAGGTCGGAATCGACGGCATCGCCTTCGCCGCCGCGAAGAATGGCCCGCCCTTCCGCCTGACGCCGGCGCTGCTCTATCGCGCGATCGCGGCCACGCCGGGCGGGCGGCCCAACACCGCGCGGCTGTGGCGCGACCTCGATCCCGCGCTGCCCGCCGTGCCGATCCAGGTCTATGGCCCGCCCGCGACCAGCGGCACGCGCGACGCGCTGGCCGAGCTGATTCTGACGCGCGGCTGCGAGATGCTGGACCCGGGCGTCAAGGCGCTCGACCCGGACCGGCACAAGGCATTGTGTACCCGGGTGCGGGAGGACGGCGCCTATGTCGATGCGGGCGAGAACGACAATCTGATCGTGCAGAAGCTGCAGGCCAACCCCGACGCGATCGGCGTGTTCGGCTATTCCTATCTGGAGGAAAACCGCGACACGGTCACGGGCCTGGCGGTCGATGGCGTGCCGCCACGCTATGACACCATAGCCAGCGGCGAGTATCCCGGCTCACGGCCGCTGTTCCTGTACGTCAAGAAGGCGCACCTGGACGCGGTGCCGGGCCTGCGCGACTTTCTGAAGCTGTATGCCGCGAGCTGGGCGCCTGGTGGTCCGCTGGTGCGCCGTGGCCTGATCGCCGCGGCCCCCCCCCGGCGCGGCCCCCCCCCCGGGGGGGGGGGGGGGGCAGCGCGGGCCGGCACCGCGCTCCTCGGCCAGATCCGCCAGGGCTACGGCCCCGCCCAGGACGACCGGACGCTGCGCGTCGTCGAGCGCGACGTCGATCTCGGGGGCGAGGGCCGCTACACCGTGCGGGTCGCCGGCCCCGCCGACGAGATCGTCAACGCCGTCGCCCGGGTCCGCTTCTCGCTGTTCGTGCCCGTCGGGCTGCTCGGCCTGGCGCTGATCGCGTTCCTGGTGGCCCGCGCGCGCGCGGCGCGGATCCGCTCGGGCGCCCGGTTCGGATCGCTGCCGGGGCAGAGCGGCTGGTTCGTGGCGCTGTGGACGCTCCTGCCGGCATCGCTGTTCCTGGGCGCGTGGGCGCTGACCGCGCCCGCGCTGGTCACCGACACGGTGCTGGCAACCCCCTCCGCCGTGCAGCTGCCGCCCGCCGGCTTCGAGCGCGCGTCCATCCTGGCGGAAGCGCGCGGGCTGGCGACGGGGCGGCGCTTCGGCGCGTTCCACCGGCTCGCCCATGACCTGGCGCCGGCCTATGCCGCCGCGCAGGCGCGGTTCGACTGGCTGGCGACCGGCGTCATGCTGCTGCTCGCGCTGGCCGGCTTCGGCTGGGCGCAGACGCGGCTCAGGCCCGGATTCGCGGCGCGGACCCAGGTGGAGCGCGCCGTCATGCTCCTCCTGCTCACCGCCTCGCTGGTCGCGATCCTGGCGACCGCGGGAATCGTCGCATCGTTGCTGTGGGAGTCGGGGCGCTTCTTCGGGCTGGTCTCCCCGCTCCGCTTCCTGTTCGGCACGCACTGGAGTCCGCAGGTGATCGATCCCCGCGATCCGGCGGCGAACCTGGGCGCGGTGCCGCTGTTTTGGGGCACGTTCTTCATCGGCGCGGTGATCGCGATGCTGGTCGCCATCCCCTTCGGCCTGCTGAGCGCGATCTACCTCACGCAATACGCGACCGCGCGCGCGCGTCGCTGGCTCAAGCCGACGCTGGAGGTGCTCGCGGGCGTGCCCACGGTGGTCTATGGCTACTTCGCCGCGCTGACCGTCGCGCCGGCCATCCGCGACCTCGCGGTATCGCTGGGCGTGACCTATGCATCGGCCGAGAGCGCGCTGGCGGCCGGTCTGGTGATGGGGGTGATGATCATCCCGTTCGTGTCCTCCATGGCCGACGACAGCCTCGCCGCCGTGCCCACCGCCATGCGTGACGGGTCGCTTGCGATGGGGGCGACGCCGTCCGAGACGATCCGCCGCGTGCTGGTGCCCGCGGCCCTCCCCGGCATCGTCGGCGGCGTGCTGCTCGCGGTCAGTCGCGCGATCGGCGAGACCATGATCGTGGTCATGGCGGCGTCGGGCGTTGCGACGCTCACCGCCAACCCGTTCGCACCGACCACCACCGTCACCCGCCAGATCGTCGATCTGCTGACCGGCGAGGCGGAGTTCGACAGCCCCAAGACGCTGGCCGCCTTCGCGCTCGGGCTGACGCTGTTCGTCATCACGCTCCTTCTCAACATCGTCGCGCTGCGCGTCGTGAAGCGGTATCGCGAAGCCTATGAGTAGCTCGCTCGTCCCCCAGCTGCCGACCGGCCCGGCCGTGGCCGCGCCGGCGGCGCCGACCGACTGGACACCGGCCACGCCGAAAAGGGCGGCGATGAACGGCCGCATCCGCGCGCGCTACGCCGCCGAGCGCCGGTTCCGGTTCGCCGGACTGGCGGCGGTGGTGCTGTCGGTGGCGTTTCTCCTGTTCCTGCTCGGCACGATGCTGGGCCAGGGGCTGGGCGGGTTCACCGAGACCCGCGTGGCGCTGCCGATCGATCTCCGCGCGGCACGACTGGA